>CALGWE010000820.1:0-1420 GCA_937935915.1 uncultured Clostridia bacterium | reverse complement strand
GTCCCAGCCAATATTCATGAGAAAATGCTTAGTAAAGTTAAGGCAGAAGGCAGTAAGAAGAACATCATAAACATTTGGATAAAACGAATGGAAGTAATAGCAGCAGCTTTATTAATTGGGGTGATGTGGTATGGCATAGACCCATTAAAACTACATATTCCAAAAGAAACAACTGAGAGTGTTGAAGACGCAGCAACCACAAATCTACAAAGCCGCAGTCTGCAACAGCCGGAAATGGCAGCCTATATGGAAGATGAAATGGAGGCAGCAATAAGTGATGAAATAGAAAATGTAGAGACACAAATATGGCA
The DNA here is from genome assembly GCA_937935915.1 of uncultured Clostridia bacterium. GTDB lineage: Bacteria > Bacillota > Clostridia > Lachnospirales > Cellulosilyticaceae > Cellulosilyticum. The sequence goes on along the minus strand of CALGWE010000820.1, from coordinate 1,109 downwards.
GATAGAAACTGATGAATTATTTACATTAGAAGAATATCTAAAAGGCTATGCAAGTGAAAATAACTTAATATTAGAAAGTAGCAAAGAAAATGAAATAAGTTTCATATTGTATGATGTGAAGCAAGCAGAAACATTATTTGATACTTTAACGGTTCAAGATTTTACAAGAAATCTTATAAGAATTACAAATACGGGGAAAAATATTAAGATTATCTTAAAAGCCTAAAAACAGACTTGACAGTTTATGGGGTTTTTGATACATTTAAACGTAAGAAAGCTATATTATTACGATGAAAAAGAAGAGTAATAAAAAGTAAGGCATATTAGCGAGACTGGGGCGGTGGAAGCCAGTTATGACACTTTTTATGAAGGCACTTTGGAGTAAGTTTTAAGTAAAAGAGGAATGCAATGATTTTCATTGAATTCAATAAGGGTGGAACCGCGGAAGATAACCTTTCGTCCCTTGCTAGTAAGGGATGAGGGGCTTTTTTTATGTTTTTACCTTCTCCCATATATTGATAATTTTAAGGAGGAACTATAATGCAAGAAAAAAGCATGCAACAAATCGTAGCAGTAGCTAAATCTAGAGGATTCGTTTATCCAGGTTCAGAGATCTATGGTGGTCTTGCGAATACTTGGGATTACGGTCCACTTGGTGTAGAATTCAAAAATAACGTTAAAAAAGCTTGGTGGAAAAAATTCATCCAAGAAAGTCCATACAATGTAGGGGTTGACTGTGCAATTCTTATGAATCCACAAGTATGGGTGGCTTCAGGACACGTAGGTGGTTTCAATGATCCACTTATGGACTGTAAAGCATGTAAAGAACGTTTTAGAGCAGATAAAATCATTGAAGATTATCTTCAAGAACAAGGTACACCAGAAGTAGTAGATGGTTGGTCAAATGAACAAATGCAAAACTTCATTAAAGATAAAGCAATTGCTTGTCCTACATGTGGTGCACATGATTTCACAGACATTCGTCAATTTAACCTTATGTTCAAGACTTTCCAAGGTGTAACAGAAGACTCTAAAAACACTGTATACTTAAGACCAGAAACAGCACAAGGTATCTTTGTTAATTTCAAAAACGTACAAAGAACAAGCCG
>CALGWE010000819.1:0-1420 GCA_937935915.1 uncultured Clostridia bacterium | reverse complement strand
TAAGTTAGTACTTGACTTAGAAAAAGGTTCTCAAACTGTAAGTAACTGTAATGTAGCCGCGACAGACGAAAGTTTAAATGCATTAGGCAAAGCAGTTGCAAGTGTATTAGCTTCTCCAGTAGAGGCAATCGTAAGAGTTGAAGAAAAAATTCTTATTGAGGAATAATCTAAGCAAGGTCAAAGAATTCATCACAAATAAAAAGAGGAGGTTATCAAAATGGCTGAAATCAAAAAGAAAAATCTTGTATTAGTATTTAGCACACCGGCCGGAGGCGAGGTAAAGCTTACAATTAACTCACCAAAGGAAGGTCTTACAACACAGCAGGTTAATGTGGCTATGGATGCAATCATTAATGCCAAAGCCCTTGGCGAAGCCCAAATCGTATCTAGTAAAGCAGAAGCTAAATACATCATCCAAGAAGTAGAAGCGATTGAAATGCAAGAGTAAATCAAACTTGTTACATAGAAGGATCATAAGAAGCGTCGTAGGATTACGGCGCTTTTTAGATTATATAAGTTTTTAAGTTAAGAAAATACGCTTATAGGACATTTGTTGACATTAAATTTAGAATAAAATAAAATATTGTGTAGAATGTAAATGTGTAGGGAATTACTGGAAATAATTTAAAAAGAAAGTGAGAATAATGGAGAAACATCAAAACAAGATACAGACATCAGAAACATTTCTTTTAAGTAGCATCCTCACCTTATCTGGAGGATTTCAAGATGCTTATACATATGTCTTAAGAGATGAAGTGTTTGCCAATGCGCAAACAGGAAATGTCATATTCATGAGTCAACATCTTATGGCAGGAGAGTGGTACAAAGGGGTACAGTATTTGTTACCTATTGTTGCGTTTACATTTGGTGTGCTGATATCAGAAATGATAGAACATAATTATAAGAAATCTAAATTTCATTGGCGGCAAATCGTTGTGTTATTAGAAGTAATCGGTCTTTTGATAGTAGGTTTCATACCAACGCAGTATAATATCATCGCAACAGCAATTGTTTCATTTACTTGTGCCATGCAGGTACAGGCCTTTCGTAAAGTGCAAGGATATGCCTATGCAAGTACCATGTGTATAGGAAATCTACGAAGTGGAACGTCTACTTTATCAGTTTATCTAAGAGATAGAAAAATTGAAACACTCAAAAAAGCCCTATGTTATTATGGGATTATTTTTATTTTTGCAATAGGAGCAGTGTTAGGTGGCATATGCTCTGAAATATTAGGATTGAAAGCAATATGGAGCTCAAGTTTATTATTAATGATAGCTTTTGGACTAATGATCAAAAAATATAGATGATCTATAAAAGAGATGAAATTAAAAAAGGTGATAGAAATAGCGTTTATAAGACGTCAATTCTATCACCTTTTTTTACATTAATATATTTAAAAAAATATTTATAAATTTTT
>CALGWE010000818.1:0-1262 GCA_937935915.1 uncultured Clostridia bacterium | reverse complement strand
AAAAAGAGAGGATACATGAGTATCCTCTCTTTTTTTTATTGTAATTTTAGAAGTTCAGCTTACTGCTTATCTAATACATGAGGTGTTGTAGATATTGCTTCAGCCATTTTATCATTTGAAACAGTTACAAGTGGTGTTGTAGTTAAATTAACATTTTTATTAACTTGAGCATCATATGTATGAGCGCGCATTGTTTCTGTAAGATCAAAGCCAGTCATTTCTTTTACAGATTCCATAACAGTTGCCATTGTACTAGAAACTGTTTTAGCAACTGATGTGGCACCATTACCATCATTGCTACCATCCATAACAATGATTTTTTCAATACGAGACATAGGTTCAGCAACACTTCTAGCAATTTCAGGAAGTACGCCTACGAGCATTTCAAGTTTACCTGCATCTGTGTATTTTGCATAAGCCTCAGCTTTCTTTTCCATAGCTTCGGCTTCAGCAAGACCTTGAAGTCTGATAGCCTCGGCTTCAGCAATACCTTTTTGACGAATAACTTCAGCTTCAGCAAGACCTTGAAGCTTGATTTTTTCAGCTTCTACACTAGCATTTAAGCGAATTGCTTCAGCTTTTGCTTCGGCATCAGCGATTTCTTTATACTTAAGGGCATCTGCACTAAGTTGTTCTTTTTGCTTTTGAGCTTCAGCTGGTTTGATGATAGTTTCTTGAAGTTCCTTCTCTTTTCTTTCAGCTTTTCTTTGAGCAAGTTCAATGTTTTTTTGCTCAGCAACGATAGAGATTTGGATTTTTTCAGCTTCTACATCACGTAAACGTTGTTGTTTAAGGACTTCGGCATCCATTTCTGTATCTGTGATACGTTTGAGAGTGATATTTTTTTGGATATCATAAGCTGCATCAGATTCAGCTTTTGCTGTAGATTGTTCTTGTTCGAAGCTTAAGCGTTTAATGTTTTGGATTTTATTTGCTTCAGCAATAGCTGTTTTAGCTTCAATTTCAGCTGTTTCACCAATACGTTGCGCTTCAGATGTTTTGATTTTAGTTTCTTTATTAGATTCAGCCACAGCAATTTGAGCGTTTTTCTTAACTTCCGCAATGCGAGCTTCACCTAAAGCTTTTAAGTAACCATTGTTATCAGAGATATCTTTAATCGTTAATGTTTTAAGTTCAAGTCCCATTTCAGCTAGGTCTGTACCAGCTACTTCATGAACCTTTGCACCGAAGCTTTCACGGTCATTATAAATTTCCTCAACTGTAAGTTTAGAAATAATCTCACGTAATTTACCTTCAAGGAC
>CALGWE010000817.1:0-1727 GCA_937935915.1 uncultured Clostridia bacterium | reverse complement strand
TTGGTGAAGAAGCCGTTAGGGAAAAAATTATTGATGAGGTTGGTGGGCTCACACAAGCTATGAATAAATTGCATAGTTTAATTCAAGAAGCTGAAGCAGGTGAACAGGCATGATGTATTCTGTAGCGCCTATCTATGGCTTGGATGAGCATGTTGAATATGTGGAATTAAATTATGATGGCATTGATATTTTGGCATGTAAGACTGCAGATGGATATGTTGTTGAACGTATTTATTCTACAAATCCTAAGGATTTTCTAAATGCAAGCTTACAACCAGGGACTTTGCTTGAAAACGCTCTTATCAAATAATGGGAAAACTGCTATAATAAAAATATTGGAGTCATCTTAAAGTTTATACTTTAAGATGCTCCATGTTATCTACATATATGGGGGTATGACACATTAGATAAAGGGGTTATGACAAATGAATAAAAAGAAAAAAAGAGGTAGTCCAAAATCCGGGGCGAAGAATGCCAAGAAAAGGCCAGTACATAAAAGTAATACTCATTCACCAATTTCAAAAGAAATTGTCGGAATATGTATGGTTGGTATTAGTTTACTAATTCTTATAGGGTTATTTACTTCTAAATCAGGACTTGTAGGTGAAATAATTCGTACCGTATTTATTGGGTTATTTGGAATAGGTGGTTATATTATTCCATTAATTGCTGTAGGGATTGGGGTATTTTATATACAAGGTAATATGAAACGTGTAATACAAACAACGGCTTATTCATTAAGTTTCATTTTAATTTTAGTGAGCTTTTTCCATGTGTTATGTTACAAAGAATCTACAGATACCTTTTTATGGTCAATGTATTTTATTGAAAATGCGGCATGGTATAATGGTGGATTTATAGGCGCTACATTAGGTTATTTATTTTTAAGTCTATTTGGATTATATGGCACGTATGTTGTTTTAGGGGTGTGTAGTGGTGTTTGGTTATTAATCGTAACACAGTTTCCAATCTTTTCATGGATTCATGAAGAGTGTGAGGGGTTCTTCATGCAAATAAAAGAAGCGTTAGAGTCACATCATGAAACAAATCATCAACCTAAAATTCGTGTAGGACGTTTAAAATCAGAATCAAATCATCAGGAAACAGAACCGTACTTTGAAGAAATTCCAGTCTACAATGCTTCAGATTATGATTTAGATGAAAGTCCACATGCAGAAGTTAATGAAACACCAAGCTATTATTCACATCAAGAAGAAGCCAGCGAGCAAGAAACAGAAACTGCTTATGAAACAAATGTACCTGTATATCAATATGTTCCGGAGGAAGCACCTGTTAATGCGCCAGCCTCATATTCAGTGCCAGGCCGAGATATGCCACTTGACTTTGGCACCAAACATGAAGAAGTAGGTCAAATGCCGCATTCAGATGTAAAGGATACATTATCTATGCAAACTGAAACAGAGACAGCTTCAAATGAAATACAGTTACCAAAAGAATACGTATTTCCACCTGTTGAACTATTAAACAAAGTTCAGGTACCACACAGTAAAGATGCGACAAAGTTAGAAGAAACATTAGCAAGCTTTGGGGTAGAAGCTAAGGTGACACAAATACATAAAGGCCCTGCCGTTACACGTTACGAGCTTCAGCCTAAACAAGGTGTAAAAGTAAGTAAAATTGTAAATTTAGCAGATGATATTGCCTTAAATTTAGCTGCACCTAATATTCGTATTGAAGCCCCTATTCCAGGAAAAGCAGCAGTTGGA
>CALGWE010000816.1:0-1133 GCA_937935915.1 uncultured Clostridia bacterium | reverse complement strand
GTTGTGGATTTGCAGGGTGTGATGCTATGGCAAAATCTATTGCAAGTGGTGAAAGCGCTGTAAATGGCTGTCCTGTTTGTAATAGTGAACAAGTTGAAGCCATTAGTAAAGTAATGGGCATTGAAGCAGCAACAGGTGAAAAACAAGTGGCTGTTGTAAGATGTAAAGGAAATCATGAAAATGCCAAAGCAAAATTTGAATATGCAGGCATTCAAACTTGTAAAGATGCTAATTTAGTAGGCGGTGGCCCTAAAATGTGTGCTTATGGTTGTTTAGGCCTAGGGACATGTGCCGCTGCTTGTCAATTTGGTGCGATTCATATGGAAGATGGCCTTCCAGTCATTGATAAAGAAAAATGTGTAGGTTGTGGAGCTTGTCAAAGAGAATGTCCAAGACAAGTGATTCATGTTTTACCTATTTCTACAAGTTATCATGTTAACTGTGTTTCTAAAGATAAAGGTAAAGCTGTAAAAGATAATTGTAAAGTAGGATGTATGGGCTGTGGACTTTGTGCACGTCAATGTGAAAATGGTGCCATTACAGTAGCAAATAACTTTGCAACAATTGATCCAGAAAAATGTACTGGTTGTGGTAAATGTGCTGCAAAATGTCCTACAAAAGCCATCTCTAATTTATTAGAGGAAGTGATGAAGCAAAAAGCAGACATTCCAACAATACCTAAAAAACCTAACGCGCCAAATGTAGTAGATGTACCAGTAGAGTCAGGAGAGTCAACTGCATCTATGTAAGGGTGAGGACTTAGGTTAAATAAAGAGATTATAAGCGTGGCTGTGGCAAAACAACAATTTTTGCCACAGCCACTTTTGTATGCTCCAAGGGACTAGTACCATAAAAAGTAAGTTTTAAAACAAATATAGGTGACGCTCCCATGGGAATATAGTATACTTAAGTAAGAAGTTGGAAAAATCAAACAAATATACAAATGAGGAGAGGGATTTGGGTATGGCAAGCGCTAAAGCTGTGGAACGAACTGGTGTACTTATCTTGTGCTTATTATCAGGACTGACAGTAGGTTATTTCGTAGGTGAATTATGCCGTAATATTCAGTTCTTAAATTGGATGAATTATGCAGGACAATTTGGTTTAGATACCCCTGTACAAGTCAATTTAGG
>CALGWE010000815.1:0-12681 GCA_937935915.1 uncultured Clostridia bacterium | reverse complement strand
CAGCGCAGTTTAATTTATCAAGAGCTGAAGGTGGCGTGATTTCAAAGAGACAGTATTTCTATGATATATTCCACCCAACCAATGAAGGGCATCAAGTGATGGCAGATTGTCTCACTTATTTATTTGAACAAGTGGCAGCAGCTGAATGGGATGAAGAAATTACAGCCTATCCTACAGAGCCAGTAAAAGGCAATTCCTTCACCAATGTGCACCGCATTGATCGCCATTATACATTAGCAGGTACTGAGATTGTAGAAGGGGGCTTTAATGCAATAGATGAAGTACTTCAATATGTAGAGATGAATGAAGATACTTATGGTACACCACAGTTTCCATTTAACTGGCAACATACACCTGCCTCAGGGTCAGAAAGCTTTAAACTCTCTATAGAAAGTAAAAACTTACTATTAGTCTTCAAAGACTCTGGTGATCCAAACTTCGGGAAAGCCCTTATATATGTAGATGGCAAATTAGTAAGAGAAGCAGAGCCGTATATTAATGGCTGGAACCATTGTAATGCCGTTATTTTATATGATGAAAAAGAATGTAAAAGGCATGAAGTGGAAATCAAAATGGCAGAAGGCTATGAAGACAAATACTTTACAATTTTAGGCTTTGGTTACACAAGAGAATAACTTAAATAGTTAATAAAAACCTATAAGCATGCTCAGTTAAAAGACGGCTTATAGGTTTTTATAAGTATTTTATAGGTTTTAAAATTTATAACCATAAAAAATAAAAAAAGATATTGACATATGAAAAGCATTTATATATAATTAAAAAAGTCCGATAAGGAAATAAATGCGGGAATGCTGGAATTGGCAGACAGGCTAGACTAAGGATCTAGTGATTGTATGATCGTGAGGGTTCAAGTCCCTTTTCCCGCACTAATGAAGCCCTGAAGTATTATTTCTAATACTTCAGGGCTTTTTCGTTATGCAAATTTTTAATAATCATAAAAACTAGTGGGAGTGTAATAAGACCAAAAAGGCTATTTTGCAAGAAAGATAAAAAATTATTGCATAAAAATAAGGAAAAAACTATTTGGAATAACTAAAAAATGTAAAAAAGATATTGATGAAATGCTAATCTATAAAACAGGTTATACAGGTGTTTTTAGATAAAAATATGATTGAAAGTTATAAATAGAGTTAAAAGTATGTAAAAAGGCTTATAATAACATAATAATTGCTTAAAAATTATTAGATAATATCAAAAAAGTCATTAATAAATTAAAAAAAGTTCGGAAATATATTTACAGTGAGTAGTAAATTAGTTATGATAAGAAGGAAATAAAAATGCAAGAAAATTTCTTTTAAAAATTATTTGTATATAAAATTCTTAAATATGGACTAGTAATTTACAGGAGATGATCACATGAATAATACTTGGAAAAAAATGAACTTACCAGAAGAGATAGTAGAATTATTAAGTAAACAAAAGTCAGTGGTAGTACCTGAAACAAGAGAAGAATTATTAGATTTATCAATGGGTGAAAAATATCAAAAGACTTTTCAAGTTGCTTATGAAGTAAAGGGAAAAGGTCCCGTAGTAGAAGCTGAAGTTGTAAGATGTAAAAATGGGATTGCAGCAAACTATAAAGAAATGTATATGAGAAGACGAGACCCAAATAGTATGGTCATTGGTGATAATAAACCAACAGATAAACCTAAGTACAAAGAAATTTATGGGCAAGATTTTGCAGAAGTACGTCAAGAAACTTTTGATTGGTTAAATGAACAAGAACTGCTTGTATTACCATTTTTAGCTGGTGGTAGCAGAATGGGATATGAGGCGATTATGATTGGGCCACGTAATGCAGCATTCTTCGCGGCTGCCCTTGCAGATCTTCAAGCTTTTGTACCTGCCAAAGAGGTAAGAGATGGATTTACACCACGTGCAATTGTTTATGTGGCACCACCTTTTAGACATACTCATTTTGATGGAAAACAAGTTGTTGTACATAATAGATTAGATGAAGTACATGAAGTATTTTCATATAATTTATATCCAGGGCCAAGTGCTAAAAAAGGTATTTATGCAGTGCTTTTAGATATTGGTGAGGAAGAAAAATGGGTAACATTACATGCTTCAACAGTTAAAGTAATTACACCATATGAAAATGTTTTAACAATTATGCATGAAGGGGCTAGTGGTGGTGGAAAAAGTGAAATGGCTGAGCAAATTCATAAGGACTCAGAAGGAAACATTTTACTTGCTACAAACCTTGTAACAGGAGATAAATCATATATTGATATTAGCGCAAGCTGTGAACTTAAGCCTGTAACTGATGATATGGCCATGTGTCATCCAAGTCTCCAAAATGACAGTAAAAAATTAGTTGTAACAGATGGTGAAGAAGGATGGTTCTTACGTGTAGACCACATTACAGAATATGGTACAGATCCACACTATGAAAAAATGTGTATTCATCCAAAACTTCCACTTGTATTTTTAAATATGCGTGCCACACCAGATTCAACATGTTTAATTTGGGAACATGTTATTGATGAAGAACGCGGTAAACCTTGTCCGAATCCACGTGTTATTATGCCAAGAGCATTTGTACCAAACATAGTAGATGAAGCAGTAGAAGTAGATATTAGAAGTTTTGGTGTACGTGCCCCAATGTGCACAAAAGAAGAGCCGACATATGGTATCATGGGGATGTTCCATATCTTACCTCCAGCTCTTGCGTGGATTTGGAGACTTGTAGCACCTAGAGGACATGCTAATCCAAGTATTTTAGATAATGATGGTGGTATGAAGAGTGAAGGTGTAGGGTCTTATTGGCCGTTTGCTACTGGTAAAATGGTAGATCAAGCAAACCTTTTATTAGAGCAAATTTTAGCTACACCAAATACAAGATATATTTTAATTCCTAATCAACATATTGGGGCTTATAAAGTTGGCTTTATGTCACAATGGGTTGCTAGAGAATATTTAGCAAGAAGAGGTAGTGTACAATTTAGACCAGAACAATTACAAGAATCTAGATGTCCACTTTTAGGTTATTCATTAGACAACTTAAAAGTAGACGGTATGGATTTACCAAAAGTATTATTAAGAACACATTTACAACCAGAAATCGGTGAAGAAGGTTATGATAAAGGGGCAGCAATATTATCAAACTTCTTTAAAGAAGAATTACGCAAATATTTAACACCAGACTTACATCCATTAGGAAGAGAAATTATTGAATGTTGTTTAAGAGATGGTAGCCTTGAAGAATATGTAGATTTAATTTCTATTAAATATTAAGAGATGATTTAAAATCTATGGCAAGTTTAGAATGTGAAAAAATGTAAAATAAAGTAAATACAGTAAAATACATGTATAAAATTATTTCTAAAAACTCAATTATTAACAAAATGTTCACAAACTAGAATTAAATTGTACAAGAACTGGTGGTAATATATAGAAGAACGGAACAGTGGTCGCAACGGAAGCGACCACGCAAATTGATAATTATTGTTACTTTATTCCCCTAAACTCGAAACTCCCCTAAACACATTATAAAGTAACAATTAATTATTCAAATAGCAAACCCTTACAAAACTCTATTTTTTACACCACATCCCCCAATGTGGTGTATTTTTTTATGCGCAAAATTGTGTGGATGCAGTAAAGGCCAGCCGAGGGGCTGTGTTGAGAACCGCTACACTCTACGGAATTTGTGATGCTCTAAAGCTTAAAATTTAAAGAAACGTGCTGAACTCGCAGCGCGATAAAGCGTGCGCTGTTCAAACAGCAGCACTAAAACCTCTTTAAATTTTAAGCTAAGAGCATCATCAAATTCCTCCGAAGGTAGCTTGTTCTCAGCCTATCACAGTGGCTTTCTTTATTGCGTAACAATTTTGCGATGAGGGCATGGACGTTGAAGGAAGGTTGGGGTGCGTGGTTAGTTTTTTATATAGTATACATATAATGGGCGTATAATGGTTTGAAAAATAAAAAAATGGGTTATATTTATATTGAAGTATAGTGAATTTGAAGTATATTTAAGACAGGAGTGTAGTATGACTTATTTGAGAGAAGAAAGAGGGGGTAGGTAATGTTAACAGATCGAATGGAGAAGTGGTTTGATAAAGTAGGAAAGAAAATTTTAATAGGTATTGGTGTTATTATTGGGATTTATTTGATTTTTAGGCTTAGAATCTTACGACTTATAGCACCGTTTATTGTAGCTTGGATATTTTCTTGTATCTTAAATCCTTTTGTAACTTGGGCGCATAGGCAGTTGAAGTTAAATAGAGGCGTGGGGAGCATTATTAGTATGCTAACCATTTTGAGTGCATTAGTAACGCTTATTTATGCTATTGTGAGGAAGTTGTGGTTGCAGATTATAGGGCTGGCTAGGGATTTACCTTATTATAGTAATAATGTAATAGAAGGTTTTAATGCCTTTGAAGAGAAGCTTTCAGCTATATTTAAAATGGTACCAGCAACGCAGGCACTTAGTAATATTGATACGCTTATTGCGCAATTTTTAAAGAGTTTAAGTAGTGTGATTACCTCTGTGATTCCTAATGTATATGAAGCTGTGGCAGCAGTGCCGGATGTAGTGATTTTTATTATTATTACATTGCTTTCAACATTCTTTATGACTAAAGATCATTATTATATTAAGGGATTTGTGAAGGCACAGCTTTCTGATACGATTATTGATAAAGTTGTAGTGATGCAAGAGGGATTAGTCCAAGCAATAGGTGGTTATGTTAAAACACAATTCATATTAATGAGTATTACTTTTACGATTTGTCTTGTAGGATTATTTATATTGGGACAGCCTTATACATTATTATTAGCACTTGTTATAGCAATAATTGATGCATTACCTGTGTTTGGGAGTGGTACTATATTGCTACCATGGGGTTTTTATAATATTATAGTAGGGAACTACTCATTGGGCTTAGGTTTAATTATAATCTATGGTGTAATTTTTATTGTAAGACAGACAATGGAACCTAGAATATTAGCAAATCAAATTGGGGTATATGCATTAGTTACAATTATGGCTGTTTATATTGGGTATAAGATAATAGGTATATTTGGATTAATTATTGGACCAGCAATTGTAGTCATTATACAAATGCTACAAAATGTAGGTGCTATCCCTAAGTTTAAGCCGGTGAAGAAAATAGACCATAGGGGAGAATAGTTGAGATGAGAAACATACATGTAGATGACATTACAAATGCAGTAAAGAAGTTGTGTATCGAAGCTAATTATTATTTACCAAAGGATGTTTACGATGCACTTGAAGTAGGAAAGCAAAGAGAAGTAAGTCCAGTAGGAAAGAGCATTTTAGAAGATATTTGTGCAAATGCAGATATTGCTAAAAATGAAGGTATTCCTATTTGCCAAGATACTGGAACAGCAGTGATCTTTGTGAAGATAGGGCAAGAAGTACATGTGGAAGGTGGACTCTTAAAGGATGCCATTAATGAAGGTGTTCGCAGAGGATATATCGATGGCTATTTAAGAAAATCTATTGTAGAAAATCCACTTTATCGTAAAAACACAGGAGATAATACACCAGCTATTATTCACTATGAAATCGTAGAAGGGGATAAGATTGAAATCCTTGTAGCACCAAAGGGTGGCGGAAGCGAAAATATGAGTAAAGTATATATGCTTAAACCATCTGACGGTATTGAAGGTGTTAAAAGATGTGTCAAGGAAGCTGTTAGTTTAGCTGGTCCTAATGCTTGTTTACCTGTTGTTGTAGGTATTGGAATTGGTGGAAACTTTGAAAAGAGTACATTACTTGCTAAGACAGCACTCACAAGACATGTAGGAAGTCATAATGAAGATCCTCGTATGAGAGAACTTGAAGAAGAACTTTTAGAAGAAATTAATGCAATGGGTATCGGACCACAAGGTTTAGGTGGGAAGATGACAGCCCTTGCTGTACATATCGAATCTTATCCATGTCATATTGCATCTATGCCACTTGCTATTAACATGGGATGTCATGTCAATAGACATCAAAGTGTGGTTTTATAAAGAGAGTGTTGCAAAATAGCCCGCTGAGGTACCAAGGCACCCCAGCTAGCTTTTTGAACATTATAAAATCTGGCGAGAGAGTTAATTAGGTTAGTTAGTGGTTGATTAATTAAGTGTATGAATAGTTATTTGAACATTTTGGAGTTATAGATGAGATTTTATAACTGGAATAGATATGAATATGAGGAGGATTAAGGTGAGTAAAGTAGTAAATGTACCAATGACAAGAGAAGAAGCTAGAAGTCTTAAAGCAGGTGAAAAGCTTTTATTAAATGGGATTATGTATACATCTCGTGATGCAGCTCATAAACGTATTATAGATGGATATAAGGAAGGTAAAGACTTCCCAATAGATCTTAAAAATGTAGCAATTTATTATGCAGGACCAGCACCAGCTAAACCTGGACAAATTATTGGAAGCTGTGGGCCTACAACTAGTGGACGTATGGATGCTTATGCACCACAATTTATGGCTTGGGGTCAAACTGTTATGATTGGTAAAGGGCTTAGAAATGATGCAGTTATTGAAGCTATGAAAAAAGAGGGGGCTGTATATCTTACAGCTATCGGTGGCGCAGGTGCCCTTCTTTCTAAATGTGTTAAAGAAATGGAATGTGTAGCTTATGAGGATTTAGGTGCAGAAGCTATTTATAAATTAAGGGTTGAGAATTTCCCTGTTATTGTAACTATTGATAGTGAAGGGAATAATCTTTATACAACAGGAAAAGAAGCATACTGTGAAACAAAATAACGTATAGTTAAATAGAAACGATTAAGTAAGTTTGATAGGGGGGAAAGGTATGGATTCAAGTGAAAGCAATAAGGATTATATGTCTGAAGAAAGCACATTGGGCCAAAATAAAGAAGTAGAAGATCTACATAAGCCTATACAACAAGCAAATCAAGAAGTAACACATATCGAAGAAAATACATATGAAACGAATCAAACTCAAGAAGTGATATCACCTAAGGGCAGAAATAAAAGAAAAAATAAAGGTCCTAAGAAACCAATGAATGGATGGTTAGTGGCATTTTGTGTGATTTGTGGATGTATTACTTTTGTATGTGTTTGGAGTAATATATTTAAAGCATGTGTGACAGGTGGCAAAAAGAGTAGTGCCAGTGCGCTTCCAGCTGGAAATACTATTGATGTTGTTAAGGTAGAGGGGACTATTGCAGAAGGACAAATTTCTTATAATCATGTATGGACATTGAATCGTATTGACTCACTTATGAAACGTGACACTAATAAGGGAATTTTATTATATGTGAATTCACCAGGTGGCGGGATTTATGAATCTGATGAACTTTATTTAAAGTTAAAAGAGTATAAAGCAAAAACAGGTAGACCTGTTTATGCTTATATGGCACAAACAGCGGCTTCTGGTGGTTTATATGTATGTATGGCAGCAGACAAAATCTATGCAAACCGTATGACACTTACAGGTTCTATCGGTGTGATCATGTCTCTTACAGATACAACCGGACTTCAAAATTTAATAGGTATTAAGACAGAAAACATTGTTTCAGGTAAAAATAAGGCAATGGGTAATCCGTTAACAGCGCAGCAAAGAGAGATTTTACAAAGTATTATTGATGAAAACTATGAAATCTTTGTAGACGTAGTATCTGAAAATAGAGGATTAGATGAAGCGACAGTTAAGAAGTTAGCTGATGGACGTGTTTATAGTCCAAAACAAGCTAAAGAAGCAGGCATTATTGATGACATTGCTGAGTTTGATACAGTTGTTGAAGACATGAAGAAGTTAAAAGGTGTTGGAGCAGATGCAAGACTTTATTATGACGATCCACCAACAAGCTTCTTACAAGAGCTCATGTCAGCTACAAGTAATGTAGGTATTGGTAAAGCAAATAGCGATTTTAGCGCAATTCGTTCTTATATTGATGGGAATAAAGAAATGAAAGTTATGTATATGATGCAATAAAAAGAGGGGATACCAAATAGGTTACTGGGATAGTGAGGGTGTAGAACTGCTCATTCCGTAATTTATGATATTCTAAGTTCAATAAGTAAAGAAACGGTGTGAACTCGCTGCGCTCAGACAGCACACCTAAAACCTCTTTACTTATTTTCACCAAGAATATCATGAAATTACTACATAGGCAGTTTCTACACCCTCACTATCCCAGCTTACTATTTAGATACCTTAGGAGAGAGAAAGAAGAAGTTAATTTGTTCATTTTGATAGTTGGTAAGTATATGTATAGTTCTATTTAGGGGATATATATACTTGAATTAGAAGGGTATCTAATTACATTAGAGGGAGTATATACTTGGATTAGGAAGGTATATGATTACCTTAGAGAATGGATATACTTATATGAAAAATGAATATATACGTATTATAAGCAGTAGATATTTGTAGTGGATACTTTGATGGAAATTTTTGTGACGATGTCTTCTGGGTTTTGGACGGCCAGAAGGTCTACAATAGTTTCTTCGTAAGAATAACCTTCGAGTGTGAAATTATTAGATTTTGCAAAGTCTAGCATTTTATCATATAAGAGTGGTGTCTTATCATAGAAGCCTTTAAGGTAGCCGACAATATAATGTCCAGCTGGTTTAATGTGTTTAAAGTCTGTTGGCATAGTATCTGTTTTAATAAAGTAATAATCAAAGTTGTAATATTGATGATTATAGAGTTTTTCTATGCTAAGGAGGCTGCCTACTGGATAACCGATACCCAGTTCATGGGTATTGCAATACTCCATAAGCTGTGTATAAGCATGTATATCAAAGTCTAAGGAAGTATCTACATTTGTAACTTTAGGGCTTAAGACGAGTATTTCTTCGGCATGTTCTTCAAGGGTGATATCAGTAGGAAAATCTAGTGAAGCCTTAAGAAGTTGTGTCTTGATGATAAGGGACTTTTTTAAGGATTCTAGACGTTTGATTTGGGCATCTATTTGAGCTTGTTCCTTAGTAAAAAAGTCGATAGCCATTTCAGGATTACGATGGTCGATGAAATACTTGATTTCTTTAAGGGGTAATCCCATACTTTTGAGTTGTAAAATAATATCAAAGAGTTCTACTTGATCTGTAGAGTAGTAGCGATAACCATTATCGAGCACTTTTTCAGGATGAAATAAACCGATTTCATCATAGTGAAAAAGTGTTTTTTTATGTATGCCAAAGAGTTTGGCAAATTCTCCTGTAGAGAAATATTTATTTGAAACATGTGACATGTATAAACCTCCTATTGACTGTCCTGTTACAGGATACTTTATTATAAGAACATTGATATAAATTTTCAAGAAAAATTAGGAGGAATATATGTCGCATACATTTGATCAAAAAACGACATTTGGCTCGCTGATAAAGCATACATTCCCAACTATTATTATGATGGTGTTCTTTTCATTTTATACGATTGTAGATGGGATCTTTATTTCTAGATTTGTAAGCTCAAATGCACTTTCGGCTACAAATATTGTGTTTCCACTAGTAGGGTTGCTGCTGGGTGTAAGCGTTATGTTTGCTACAGGAGGAAGTGCTATTGTAGCAAGACGTATGGGTGAAAAGAAGGAAGAGGAGGCCAGAGAAGCCTTTACTTTAATTATTACAACTATTGCCATATTAGGCGTTATAATAGGGGCAATGGTTTTAGCTTTTATAAAGCCGATTATTATATTATTAGGTGGTACACCACTTTTAATGAATGATTGTCTCACTTACGGTGGGATTATGATGGCTTTTGCACCAATCATTATGCTTAAGATGTTCTTTGATTATTTCTTAGTAACAGCAGGTAAGCCAAATGTAGGTTTAATAAGTGCCGTATTAGGCGGTATCATTAATATAGTACTAGATTATGTGTTTATCGTACCTATGAATATGGGAATTGCAGGTGCAGCCCTAGGGACATGTATTGGTTATGCATTACCTTGTATCATAGGCGTTGTTGTATTTTGTAATAAGAAGAATACAATTCATTTCGTAAAATTAAAGTGGAACTGGCAAACTCTTAGAAACAGTATGTTTAATGGATTCTCTGAAATGGTTACGCAAATTTCGGGGGCAATCACAACTTATCTCTATAATATTGTGATGTTAAGACTAATAGGTGAAGATGGTGTAGCAGCTATAACAATCGTACTTTATGTACACTTCTTATTAATGGCAGCTCACCTTGGATTTAGTTCAGGGGTAGCGCCACGTATTAGTTATAAATATGGTAAAGATAGTAGAGCAGAACTTAAAAGCATTATGAAATATAGTTTATGGTTCGTTGGGATTCTTTCAGCTATAGCATTCTCTGTAAGTATGATTTTTGCACCAATCCTTGTAGAGATTTTCACACCTCAAACAAGTCCAGTATATGAAGTGGCTTTAAGTGGCTTTAGACTATTTGCCATTGCTTTTGTAATCGATGGATTTAATGTATTTGTAAGTGGGATGTTTACAGCCTTTTCAAATGGTAAGATATCTGCACTTATTTCTGTACTGCGTACACTTGTATTTGTAGTGATAGGACTTTTCATTTTACCAGCATTACTTGGTGTAAATGGTGTATGGCTTGTAGTACCATTTGCAGAGATTACAACAAGTGTGGTAGCAATTATTTGGTTTATTAAAGGTAAGAAGATGTATCACTATTAATGAAAATATGATACATGTTGTAATAAGTGTAAAGTAGTAATGAACTAAGGAATAAATCAGTTTTTTTAAAGACAGTGTTATAAATGACTATTAAGTTGTATAACATTGTCTTTTTTGTGGAATATGTTGAATAAATTTTCTTAAAATGATAGTATTTTATAAACAGTTTTAAAAATAGAGTATTTACATATTTGGGAGGCGTGCAAGGTGAAGTATTGGGAAAAAGAAGAGACAATGGGGTTAGAGGAAAAAAGAGTATTACAAGGAGAAAGGCTTATAAAAACCGTTAACAGAGTATACAATAATGTTCCTTTTTACAATAAAAAGATGAAGGATATTGGGTTAGAACCAGGAGATATTAAAGGCATTGATGATTTAAAGCATCTACCTTTTACAACTAAACAAGATTTAAGAAATCACTATCCATATGGGCTTTTTGCAGCACCTATGAAAGAAGTTGTTAGAATACATGCTTCATCAGGAACTACAGGACAACCTACTGTTGTAGGCTACACAAAAAATGATATTAAAATGTGGCAAGATATATTTGGGAGATGTGCTACAGCTTATGGCCTCACTAATGAGGATGTTATTCAAGTGGCATATGGCTATGGTTTATTTACAGGAGGTTTAGGGGCACACTATGGATTTGAAGGACTTGGTGCAACTGTAGTACCTATTTCAGGAGGAAATACAAAGAAACAAATTCAACTTATTCAAGAGTTTGGAACAACTGCAATTGCATGTACACCATCCTATGCATTATACATTGGTGAAACAATGCAAAATATGGGGATCGATCCTAGAAGTACAAAACTCCGTGTAGGTGTATTTGGTGCAGAACCATGGACAGAAGAAATGCGTGAACAAATCGAAAGCTTACTTGGCATTAAAGCAATGAATATCTATGGTTTAAGCGAAATCATGGGGCCAGGTGTAGCCTTTGACTGTGATGCAAGACAGGGGTTACATATCAATGAAGACCATTTTGTACCAGAAATCATTGACCCTAATACTTTAGAAGTATTACCAAATGGTCAAGAAGGAGAACTTGTATTCACCTGTATTACAAAAGAAGCATTACCACTTATTCGTTATCGTACAAGAGACTTAACTTATCTTGATGATACACCATGTGAATGTGGTAGGACTTTAATTCGTATGGGACGTATCAATGGACGTAGTGATGATATGCTTATTATTCGTGGAGTTAACTTATTCCCATCACAAGTAGAAAGCGTTATTTTAAAGGTTGCAGAAGTTGCACCACACTACGTTTTAGTCGTAGACCGCATCAATAACTTAGATACTGTGGAAGTATGGGTAGAAGCTAAAGAAGGCTTAATCTCAGACTCTATTAAATCAATCGAAAAGGTAGAAAGACGTATTACAGAGGATTTAGCAAGTTTAACAGGTTTACATATCAAAGTAAAAATTGTAGAACCTAAAACTATTGAACGTAGTGAAGGGAAAGCAAAACGTATCATTGATAAACGCAAAAAATAATAAAGAGACGTAGGAGTCTAAATAAAGATAAGCAGTAATAGATATTAGTATAAGAATTTATAGAGGAGGTTTAAAACATGATTATTAAACAACTTTCTGTGTTTATTGAAAACAAATCAGGTAGATTATATGAAGTAATGCAAACACTTGGGGATGCGGGAATCAATGTTTCAGCTTTATCTATTGCAGATACATCAGATTATGGTATTGCGAGAATCATCGTGACAGAACCAAGTCGTGCAATGAAATTATTAAAAGAGCAAGCGTTTTCTGTACAAGAGACTCCTGTTATTTGTTGTAAGTTAGATGATAGACCTGGGGAACTTAAACGTATGTTAGGTGGATTTACAGAAGATGGTATCAGTATTGAATATATGTATGCTTTTTCAAAGGGTGACGATGCACTGATTATTTTAAGAACCGAAGACTATGAGCGTGCCATTGAGAGTTTAACGAAACATCATCTTGAAATTATGAGAGCGTCTGATATTTATCAAATTTAATAAAAATGCCAATAATAACAGGTTAAAATTCAAGGTAGTTAT
>CALGWE010000814.1:0-1324 GCA_937935915.1 uncultured Clostridia bacterium | reverse complement strand
ACTTTCAATCATGCGACTTGCATTTCTTGCCGCTACATCAACAAATTCTTCAAAGTTTACATCTGCACTTTGATCTGCTTTATCAGAAATTGCTCTAATAATAACAAACGGTACTTGATTTAGGTAACATGCATGTGCAATTGCAGCACCTTCCATTTCAGCACAGTATGCTGTAAATGTTGTATAAATATCCTCTTTTACTTTCATGCTACAAACAAATTGGTCACCACTTGCAACGCGTCCTACATATACCTTGTGATCACCTTTTAGTTTCTTAGCAGCTTCTTGTGCTACTTCAATTAGTTTGCTATCTGCTTCAAAGTAAGTTTTTTTCATGCGTGGAATTTCTCCTCTAGGATTTCCTACTGCTGAAGCATCCATATCGTGTTCTACTGTATCACTTGATACAACAATATCACCTATGTTAAGTTCTGGATATAAACCACCTGCAACCCCAGTATTAATAATGTACTCTGCATTAAATACATCTACAAGGATTTGTGTACATACTGCTGCATTTACTTTACCAATGCCACATCTTACTACTACAACTTCTTTTTCGTTAATTGTCCCAACGAAAAATGTCATTCCTGCAATTTCTTTTTCCTCAGTAACATGCATTTTTCTTTTTAAAGAAATTACTTCTTCGTCCATTGCGCCAATAATACCTATCATTTGTTCTCACTCCTTCTTTTGTTCACTTTTCACTCTACTTATTATATACAAATATTGGTTTTTCTAAAAGTCCTAACGCCTTCTACTTTTAACTTCTGCTACACGTTTTTCTAAAATTGGTCTTAGCTTAGCCCATACTAAATTGACATCCTTCTCCCAATTATCTTTAATAAATTCCTTATAATCAAGACTAATGTCTATAAGAATATCTATCCACCTATAAATCTCTTCTGCACTTACTTGGGTTTCATTGTACATAATCGTTACTAAGCCTCTATCATAATCCACATTTACCTTATTAATCCCTTTCAACATCTGTATTGCTTCTAATACAAAATGTTCGTAATTCTTATACTCATCTTCTATATCTGTAATTTGTTTAGCATATAGCTTAAGTTCGCCAGGTTCATTACTAATAGTTTCAATTTTAATCATACTCTTTATTAAATTCTTTTTAAATCCAAACATCTATATCGCCCCCCAACTTGTATGATACACTGCTTATATTTTAAAGTATGACCATAATCCCCATTTTAGACTATTATACAAGCCTTAATTCCAAACTAATTATTTTATCTTTCCATTTTCTCTATAATAAAAAAGTGGCTCCGCCACGTTCAGCAACTTATAGTCTACTTATCACACTATA
>CALGWE010000813.1:0-3179 GCA_937935915.1 uncultured Clostridia bacterium | reverse complement strand
ATTCTTTTATCTTCATTAGCAACCCACATTAGTATCTCCATTGAAAACAACTTACTTTATAATAAAATCAAAGAAACCGCCAATTTAGATGGTTTAACAGGTATATTTAACAAACGTTACTTCTTTGATACCCTTAACGCTTATAAGGATCTTGACTTACAAAACTATACCATTGCTATGATTGACATTGACCGTTTCAAGAAGGTTAATGATACCTATGGACATCTCTTTGGCGATACAGTTTTAAAGAAAGTTGCACAAATCATTGAGCGCAATATTCGCCCCATTGATATTGCCGCACGTTATGGAGGTGAAGAAATTATTATCTTCTTCAAAAACTTTACTAATGCTGCTGCTATTGAAAAACGTTTAGAAGCTATTCGCTGTGAAATCGAACAAACACGTATGATTGATGACGGAAACGTTACCTCTGTCACTGCTAGTTTAGGAGCTTATATCAAATATAATGAAGTACTTACCCTTAAAGAAGCAATCGCCCGTGCCGATGCGAATCTCTACATTAGTAAGGGCTTAGGACGTAATCGGGTCCATATAAATACCCCTGATTAATAAGGGAATATCCATCATTAACTTCATTGTAGTAAATTAAAAAGCGTTATGAAATTTTAACTTATTTCATAACGCTTTGCTTATTTATTATGCAAGTTGTAATGCAATTTCCATCATTTGTGTAAATGTGTTTTGTCTTTCTTCAGCTGTTGTTTCTTCACCTGTAATAAGGTTATCAGAAATTGTTACCATTGCTAAAGCATTTACACCAGCAGCTGCTGCTTCCATGTAAAGTGCTGCTGCTTCCATTTCTACTGCAAGAACACCCATTTTAGACCATCTTTCAGTAGTTGTTGTATCTGCATTGTAGAAGATATCAGAAGAAAGGATGTTACCTACACGGTAAGGCGCACCTACTTCTTTAGCTTTTTCTACTGCTTTTTCTAAAAGTTCATAACTAGCTGTTGGTGCAAATGTTCCTGGTAAATTGTATTGTACAGCATAATTAGAGTTTGTACATGCTCCCATGCCGAATACAATGTGACGAAGTGGAAGATCTGCGCTCATGCTTCCTGCTGAACCAATACGAATAAGGTTTTTGCATCCATATACATGAATTAATTCGTGTGCATAAATACCAATTGATGGCATACCCATTCCTGTTCCTTGAACAGAAATTCTTTTACCTTTGTATGTTCCTGTGTAACCAAACATATTTCTTACTGTGTTGTATTGTACAACGTCTTCTAAGAAATTATCTGCAATAAATTTCGCTCTTAATGGGTCTCCTGGTAATAAGACTGTTTCAGCGATATCACCTGGTTTAGCTGCATTATGTGGTGTTGACATAGTTGTTCCTCCTAGAATCTAATGTTTCAAAGCTTCTATGTATATATCATGTCCTTTTTTTCTATAGTTATGAAATGAACAGAATGCTTTTTTTAATTATACCATATCTTGCTAAGATTTAAACATATTTTTCAACTTAGTGTTTCTTTTCCATTTAAGATACGGGCATTACAAATTTTACAGACTTTTATTTTAGTAGTGCCGCTTTTAACTTCCCATCCTAATTTCACCCTAGGTCTATGACATACTGGGCAAGTGCCTCTGCCGTACCCATCTCTTTTTAAAGCTTTACCTCTCTTATTTTTTGCCATAACTCTTACCCCTCCATAATAAGAACTACTTTATATTAAATATATTATTCATATGATTTGTTTATGCGCTAACCCCCCAAATAAATAAGGGGATGTCGCAAAATTACTATTAATCTTGCGACATTCTCTTAGCCATTTACATACAAGTATATTGATACTATAGTTACATCAACATCTATACTTACTATCAAGATCATTACATTAACTTTTTCTTTGACGCCCTCCTAAGGTGCCAAAATGCCAGCTGAGGTAGTGGTGGGTGAGAGGATACCTGTGAAGTAATTTCCTGAGAGGCTTAGTGAATAGAATTAAAGCGCTCTTAGGGCAACTGTTTGAACGAACGGAGTGAGTGAGTTTTGACCGTTCTTTAATTCTATTTGCTTAGCCTCTCATAAATTACGGAAGGAGTATACTCTAATCCACCACTACCTCAGCGGACCTATTTTGCGTACACCTTCTTTTATTTAAAACTTGCAGCATCAACTAATACATAGGCACTTTGTGCTGGTAAGATAACTTTATTACCTTTTATTTCATCTAGCTTTTGAACCCCTGCCTTTTCTTTATTTACCACAATAACCCATCCTTTATGTGGTAACCTTAATTCTACAGCTTTTTTATTTGCATTAAAGGCAACAATGATTTGGCCCCATGAATCAGCTACCTCTTTCCCACATTCTAGGCTATAGGCTACTACATTTTCTTTGCTTATCTCCATAAACTTCAAATACCTTTGAATTTGCTCTGTATGTTCTAGTCTAAATGCTTTATGTTCACTTCTTAACTGAATTAAGCCTCTATAATAATTGTATAAATCAATATTCTCAGCTTTTCTTTCCCAACCAATATCATTGACCTTGTCACTTGCATTATAGCTATTTTCATTAAGAGTACCATCTTCATTTACCTTAGTTCTTGCAAATTCTTCCCCTGATAACATAAATGGAATACCTTGTGAGGTATAAACTATGGCTGCAGCAATTTTATTCATTGCTAAAAGTTCTTCTTTACTTGCATTTGGCATAGTTGTTTGTAATTTATCCCATAATGTAAAGTTATCATGACAAGATGCATAATTAATCGTTTGATAAGGCTCTGTTGCCCATGGTAAAGAATCATTTTTAACCTTTGAATAGTCTATTTGGTCATTTGGCGTTGCTGCTACAATGCTAAATTTAACAGTCTCTTCAAAGCCTTTTTTACCTTGAATAAATCCAGGTGCCTCATCTGTGAAAACATGCCCTCTTAGGCCATCACGCATATCATCACTAAAAGCTGCTATTTGCTTATTTCCAAACGCCCTTGCAACAGATGCTTTAAGGGATTGCTGATCTTCACTTAAGGCACTCATGCCACCTGTCCAGCCTTCTCCTAATACAACAATAGAAGGGTTGATTTGATCTAATGCTTGCCTTACATCTAATATAGTTTTTTGATCATGCACACCCATTAAATCAAATCTAAAGCCATCTATATGATAGTCTTTTGCCCAATAAACTACAGAATCTA
>CALGWE010000812.1:0-12709 GCA_937935915.1 uncultured Clostridia bacterium | reverse complement strand
TCTAGAAGAAAAATATCAAGAGGACTTATCACAGATTACAGTTTATGGTGGACATGAAGAAATGATGTATTTACGTGAACAAAATAGTAGTATTCGAGTTATGTCTAAAAAACTCCTAAAAGATGCACTCATAAAATACGAATTACTTGGATGGACAGGATATATCCCAAGAGAGTTGCATAATCTTGAACTCCATATTCCTTTAAAATATGCAAAATATCTTTGGGGATGGCCACATAAATTTGTAGAGCGAATGGATTCAGTTAATACGAGAGTTGTAATTGTAGCAGGTAATGGTAAATGGTCAGAAGGATTTGACACGCTAGATGCTATAAATCTTATTCCAAAAGGGTTTAATGGCTATATATGGACAAACCGTATTGACGTTGTTTCAGAAAAATAAAATATCTATTTTTGTGTAGTATAGGGCTTTTTTGGGAGGCCCTATTACTATGTTTAAATATCAACAGATTTGTCTAACACAGCCTTCCTTTAAAACAACTTGTAATACTACATATGGTTGCATAATACCCCTCCATTTTCTCTGTTTAAGATACAAGTATAATTATAAAAACTTGTTTTCTTTTTAAACAATACTTTT
This sequence comes from uncultured Clostridia bacterium, assembly GCA_937935915.1. GTDB lineage: Bacteria > Bacillota > Clostridia > Lachnospirales > Cellulosilyticaceae > Cellulosilyticum. Next base: position 12,108 of record CALGWE010000812.1, on the reverse strand, counting down.
TCATAGTAAAATTTACCTTATTCCTCTTTCACCTTATATATAGGCTTTCTAAATATATACGCTATGCTAATAAGTAATATAATTGGATGTATAGAGTCTAAAATACCATCAAATGAAATCTCATCATTATTTAGTAAGTAAGATATAATTTGTAATGCACACACAATAACTACAGTCTTCGTACTAATTGTTATAGTTTTATCCACTATTATCTCCCCTTATAAGCGTTTATTAGATTCTAAACTATCTTGTCCATCTTCTATTTATATGCTAGGGAGAGGCGACATTATGCATTGCAATAAAATGTTAACTTTTGTTTATTTCAATAACTGTATTTGTCAAGCGAAATTGGAGCCAAAATGCACTTGAAAATGGATCCACTTTAAGTCAAAAATTTATGACCATCTAGGGTCATATGCGTTCTATTTTTCCCACATTTATTCCACGGTTTCCTTGATTATGAGCCTCCGTTGATATGCTGTTAGGCAGCTGAGGCAGCTACCCAGTTTGATGATATGCTACGAAGCTTGTGTGCTGCCTATCCTGGCTATCTTAGCATATCAACCCTCACAATCAAGGAACTTTCGCGGCATAAACGTTAGTCATTTTCTACATTTGATTTTGGAGCCACTTTTCAGTTTCGTGGATCCGATATGAGCTAGTACTCATATCTAAAATATACGATTTATGTGTCAGTCTATCTATCATTGCTGCTGTTAATACCTGATCTCCAAAGATTTCATGCCATCGATCAAAAGACAGGTTTGTTGTTATGATGGTTGACTTTCTTCCTGCACGTAGTGAAATATGGGTAAATAATAATTCTGCACCTTCTTTATCAAAGGAAATGTAACCTAGTTCATCTGCAATGACTAAGTCATATTTCTCAAATTTATTTTCAAAGGCTTTCAAAGTCTTATTACTTCGGCATTCTTTAAGCTGAGTAATCAGTAATGGGACAGTTGTAAATAGTACTTTGTATCCCTCCATACATGCTTTTATGCCTAATGCAGTAGCAGTATGTGTTTTACCTGTTCCTGTACTTCCCAATAAGATTACATTTTGTCCATTCTTAATGAATTCTAAGCTAGATAGAATGCTAAGTTTTCTTTGAATATCTCCACTAAGATAGGTTTGATCAAGCTCTTCAAGGTACATTTTTTTAGGAAATCCTGCATTTCTAATACGTTTTTGTTTGCCATTTTCATTCTGTCTATCTTGTTCATAACGTAAAATATTGAGCAGAAATTCTTCATAGGACAACCCTTTTTCCTTAGCTTGTGTAAGCTCATCTGTCATGCAGGCACTAATACCTGATAAGCGGATAGCCTTGCAGATCATTTGGAGCTCTTCTAGCTGTTTATCGAAAAGTGTACTCATAAGATAGCCTCCCTTTGATAGTGTGTAGGTTGAATACCAAAGATTTCATTGATACGTCTGATATTTTCATTAGAAATATCAATGATCTTAGGATCACCTGTGCAGCTTGTTTCAGCCTCTATATTTCTCTCACAAATAAGTTTGATCTTGTCTGTTGAAAGATCCATAGGACTTAACTTTTGAAGTGTATCAATAGCATCATATACCTTTTCTTGTCCAACTTCTGAAATATATTCAAGAAGCACTATAAAATCTTTTGGATTTTCGGTATAATAGGTGTTGTATATTTTTTGAAGTCGTTCGTCTGATTGTTTTAAGGCAAGGCTTTGGCTTAATGCACCAGGCTTACGGCTTAGGGTTTTTGTGTAGTGGGATATACAAAGACTCCATTCATGGTTGCCATACTTTTTAGGGTGTGTGGCAACTTTTTTGTTGTCATAAAAACATTCTATCTGGTCTGTATAAATGATCACTGTAACAAACTGTCCCACAAGATGATCAGGAACTGAATATTTATTTTGATCCACTGAGATTGTTGAATATTTATCAACTCTGGCCTCTGTGATACGGCTTGAATGATATTTAGGCATTCTTGGTAAAAGAAATGGTTTTTCATCTGATAAAATGTCTAGAGGTGATTTGCCATCACAACCTTCTTTAGCTACTGCATTAAGCTCTTCCAATCTTTTTAAAAGGTATTCATTAGCTTCTTCAAGACTAGAAAAAGTATCATTTCTAGAGAATGTTTTTCTTCGTATGTATTCAACACTTCTTTCAACATGCCCTTTTTCATTGCCACTTCGAATGTTACAAAAGCGATACTGAAAACCATAGTATAGAGAAAGCTTTAAAAGCTCATCAGTAGGTTCCTTCTCTGTACGACTCACAAATCTCTTTACGGCCACCTTCATGTTGTCGTAAGTCATTGTTTTATAAACGCCACCGATATAATCAAAGAATAAACTATGTGCTTCTAAAAAGCATTCTGTTTTCTGAGAACGAAAGAGCCTTGCATATCTAAAGTTACCTTTTGCTGTTGTAAAAACTGCTAACTGAAAAACAGTTGGCTTATCGCTATTAATGTAAAGTTTTACTTCACCCCAGTCGAATTCACACATATCGCCAAGATTATATTCTTGTTTGATATATGCTTCTTTAGATTGTTTATTAAGTTTTCTAACAGCCTTACAAACAGTCGTATAACCAATGTCGATATTCTGTTCTTTAAGAGCTTCATAAATATCAATAGCCTTCATTTGTTGCTTATGCATACCGCGTTCTCTTTTTTCTTGATTTTGGTCAAGATACATCTGGATCTTATGCATAACCTCAGGCGTTAACTTTGTTTTTGATCGAGAAGAAGTATCATATTTAGGTTTTTCTACTACTTGTTGAATAATTAAAGGAATATCTTCAGAATGAGGATTCATTGCAATAAGTTTCTCACGAGAAGCATAATACTGCTTGATATATCTTCTTATAGTATTACGTCCTATACCAAACTCTCTAGCAATAGCCCTTTGAGATTTTCCATTAAGTGCTGCCATAATAATTTCCTGTTTCTGTATCAAAGTAATCACTCCATATCACCCCATATGTAATTATTAGTACATATGGATTATAAGATTGAAGTGGATCCATTTTCAAATGCATTCCTGGTTCCATTTTAGAGTATCATATACAACACTTATTTGAAGTAACAAGTCAATCAGTTGCAATAGATAGAGAAAAGAAAGAAAATCAGTATGAAGCAGGAAAAATTAGTTTAGAAAAAATGAATGAGTATATTCGACTAAGTAATATGGCTCAGTTTAAGATAGAAAAGTTAAAAGAAAAGTATGGCTATATGAGGATATAAGATGGAAGTGCAAGATTGGGAAGACATAAAACTAGATAGATTGCTTGGGAAAATAACAAGAGCAGTTTTAACAGAGAAGTACAATAAAATAAAAAGGGCAAGACAGCGAAGAAGGTACATTAGAAGAGTCAAACGCATTATGAAGCAGGTTATAAAAATGACGCTTATTTGTATAGGATTAATTACATTAGCTGATAATGGTATACCTAAAGTCTATGGTGCCTATTTAAGACTAAGTGGAAGTTCAATGTTAATATCAGAAAGTAAAAAGGATGAGTGCATTCAACAGATAGAACAGTTGATGCAGTTAAATAATATGTATTATGGTCAAAAGAGCATGAGCGAAGGGAGTAAGGGAAGACTAACGAATTATAGTATAGAAAAAGATAAACTAAAACTTCATAACATTAGATGAAGCAGATGATTTTCGTCTATATGGAGGGGTTAGGTTGCAAGCAAATACATATCATAATCTAGATGCCAAAACGCAGTATGATATTTATACTAGGGCTTATAGAAACAAAAAAGAGGATTTTTCTGCAAAGGTAAAAAACAATGAAGTCAAAGAAATTTTGAATGTCATTAATTATCTACAGGAAGAAGCGAATAGAAATAAAAAGCAGTATCCTCTAACAAAGTTTAAACCAAAGACATACATTGATGTATACAGTGTGCTTTATAACAGAAAGGCTAAAGATACATTTGAGCCAAGTCTGATTACTGAAAAGATAGATGCAAATGAGCCAGTCGTAATAGGCATAAGCAATGTTAAAGATGGACATGCCGTCCTTGCCTATGCTTATGATTACATAGAAGAAAATATCTTGAAAGTATATGTATCAGATAGTAATTTCACTATTTTAGATGAAAAGACAAAAGATGAAGAAAGACTAAAAAACATCAAACAGTACAATCACGACATTAAAGAAAACATGTATATGTTATGCGTGAAAGACGAAGAAACAGGTAGATGGGAATATATATATAACCCTAAAGTTAATGAAAACTATGTTTATCAAGGGGGATATAACTCTTATGTACCTGATACAAGCATAGCGATTTATGAATAATAAAATAAAAAAGAAAACACCTAGACAAAAACTGCCTAGGTGTTTTCTTATAATAAATCTGTACTTAAAAAATAGATCAAAGGGGAGATGATAAATATATGAGTATCATTCGCATGACTAAAAAGTGCCGTAAATGTGGTAGACGTTTTAGCTATAATCCAAGTGTGGGCAAAATCATATGTCCTCACTGTAAAACAATTAATTAAAATAGAATCACCTAGACAGAAATTGTCTAGGTGATTTTTTATAATTAATTTATAGAAGACGTATTACAAGTAAAAAGATGATGTACATAGATGATGTTGCATAGATATGGGGAGTTTTATATAATATATGTGGAAATATCTACTATTTCTAATCATATATAAACAAATAAACATCTCAAACCTTGTAATAGTAATTGGTATAAGAGAAGAGGCATATCCGGAGAGATAGGCATTATAAAGAGAGTAGTCACCAATAGACTGTATATTAAAAAAATAAATTACTAGGAGGAATGAAAGATGTCAAAATTATATATGTGTAAAGAGGTAGTTGAAATGTTAGTTAGTGAAGGGTGGGTGAAGGTAAGAGTGCTTGGTTCCCAGGGCCAATTTACACATCCACAAAAGCCAGATACGATTATCGTACCTGAGGATGGGAACAAAATAATCTCACCAACAATGGCAAAAAGCATATTCCAAGTAGCAGGTTTAGACTACTAAATCTGCTATTTTTTTTGCCTAAAAATACAATATTTCACTCAAAAACAGGTTGACACGTACATAACACGTGCTATAATGAAAACAAAAAGGCAGTAGGTGAACGAAATGAAGAAAGAAAACTATTCTTATCCAGCCATTTTTGATTATGCTACAGAAGGTTATGTGGAAGTTAGCTTCTGTGATTTTGAGGCATGCAGTGTATGTGCGGATAATGAGGAAACAGCGCTTCAAGAAGCTAGAGAAGCATTAGCATTAAAGCTTATGGCATATGAGGGAATAGGTCAAGAAGTACCAGCCTCAAGTTCTGTAGCAGATATCACAATAGGAGAAAAACAAAAATTAGTAGTTATAGACATATGGATGCCTTATTGGCGTACAAAGGCAAAAGAGGTATATGTAAAGAAAACATTAACTATTCCTTCATGGCTTGATATATTGGCTAAAGAGAAAAATATTAATTTCTCTAATATATTAGTTAGGGGACTTAAAAAAGAGTTAGGAATAGAGGAATAAATATAAAAAATTAAAAGACGTTTTTATAGAGTAATCTATAAAAACGTCTTTATTTTTATACTTATTTACAAAAAAATATTGACACGTGTAAAACACGTGCTATAATAATTTTCATAAGCAAAGAGTAAATACGTATATAATACGTGCTATAATGGTGAAGTAAAGAAATAAGTACGTATTTGAAAGAAAGGAGAAAGAGGAATGAAAACACTAGGTATTTGTAATGTATTCGAAAATTATGAGCAAGAATCAAAGGGAGATGAGATTTTGCTAGCGTTGCATAAGGCTGAAGTGGCATATGAATATCATTCTATTAAAACTGCTACAGCATATTTAGATGAGGCATTTGAAAGCCTTCAATCTTCATTAATAGTAGATACTATACAACCTAGGATGTTAATCCGGTTAAGTGTGTACCTCAATCGATTTTCAGATTTACTTAGAGCTTGCATGAAAAATCCATTAATTTTACAGCAGGATGAAAGTATAGAAGCGCAAATTATAAGAGCGTATCTGGCATGTAAGAATGAAAGCTTTCCATTAGAAGAGATAATGAAGCAGATTTCAGATACAGATGAATTAAGTGTATTTACTTACGTAGTAGCACAATTAATAGAGGCTGAAGATGTAAAAAAATCTTATTTAAAAATAGCATGTAAAAGTAAGGCGCCTCACTTAGGTGCATTAGTAGAACTTGCTAGGTTAGGTGAAGAAATTTCTTTATTACACCTTAAAAAGCTTTATCAAAATGATGAAACATTGTTTGAAGAGTTTTTTAAGGTACATAGGACACACAACACTAACCGAAAATTAGATTTTACTTTTACCCCATTAGGTGGAGGAGATGACATTGGTGCCAGTTGTTATTTACTGCAACTAGGGAATGAAAATCTCTTAATAGATGTAGGCATTAAGGTGAAAAAAGAAGGAGAGGAATATCCTGATTTTGAAAAGCTTGAGGCACTATGTCCACTAGAAAAAATAACAATGGTGGTAATTACACATGCTCACTTAGATCATTGCGGTGGCATCTTAAAACTTTATAAGAAAAACAAAAATTTAACTTTTGTAATGACTAAAGAGACTAAAGAACTTTTAAGGGTAAACTTAGGCGTAAATACAGGGATGGAAGATTACTACTTATTAGAAGAGTTATTACAGAAAGTTGTAGTCTTAAACTTTAATGAATCATTACGAATAGGTGTAGAGGGCATGACCATGGAACTTTATCCGGCGGGTCATATATTAGGTGCAGCTGCACTTTGGATTCAAAGTTCTTACGGTAATATTTTCATGACATCAGATTATTGTTTAGAACATCAACACACAGTCAGAGGATTAGAGATGAGGAACTTACCAGTAGATGTACTTATTACAGAAACAACGTATGGAAATCACAAAGACTGTAGCAGATTTTCAAGAAAGCAGATAGAAGCAGAATTAGTGGATTATGTTGTAGAAAAAATTAATGAAGGGAAGAAAGTCCTTATTCCTGCTTTTGCCATAGGGCGAAGCCAAGAATTAATCCATATGCTGAAAAAGGCAGCTAAGGCACATGATTTTAGATTATATATAGATGGCCAGGTGCAAGTGGTCAATAAAATATATGAGGCTGAAAGTCAGTTTTCTTCTGGGGGGCAAAATATATATAATGTTGCAACTACAAGATACCAAGATAGAGCTGACTTTATAACAGAAGAATTCTTAAACAATAGAAGTTGTGTGGTGACTAGTTCCGGTATGTTAGAAGAGGGAAGCGCTTCTTTAGAATATGCAAAACAAATCTTAGGAAGAGAAGATGGTGTATGTATTTTAACGGGCTATCAAGCAGGAGATACAGTAGGGGATAAATTAAAGCAGCAGATGAAGTTAGCATGTGAAAGATATATAGAAATAGAAGGCGTCTACTATAAGATTCACGCAGAACTTACACAGTTTAATTTATCAGCCCACTGTGACATAGGAGATATTTTAGCAGTAGCCACAAGGCTTAAACCACGTCACGTTATTTTAATACATGGAGAATGTAAGACAGATAAAACATATATTCACCAAGTGTTAGAGAAGGTTACACACACTGTTCAAAGTCATAATAGAAGGACAATACAAATTAGGGAGGATTAAAATGCGAGAAAGAATAATGTTATTGGCGATTAGTACGTATACTCAAAATCTCTGGGAACGTAATGATGTGACATTATCAGAACAAGAGGTAAAACAAATTTTAAAAGAGGTAAATTTACAAAGCATAGAAGCTAGAAAAGCGGCAAATTGGGAATTTGTAATTACACTTTATGAAGAAGCTCAGAAAACGACAGAAATTGAAGTTTTAAAAACTGCTCTATTTGACAGATTAAAAGAAAGAAAGTATATGACAGAGAATGTACTTTTAGGACTTTTAAAAGAACGTAACTTGACTAAAAATTATCATCTTAAAGTATTACATAGTTATATGAATAATGCTATCAAAAACGAAGATCGTAAATCACGTAAGATTGATATTTTAAATTATACTGCAGAACTTGTAAGTTACTATGAAGCGAGTAATGAGAATGGGGTTTGGACGCTAGAACTCATTAAGAATGAAATTCAACGTATATTAGATACATTTTATGGAGATTTAGGATGGAAGGAATATTCCGTTGAAAAAGCACTGGGGAAAAGACTCGTAGCGAAAGCGAATACTCTAAAGCAATTTGAAGCAAAACATGTTCAGTCACATGATGTATTTGGGGCTTATTTAAAAGCATATATGCCAAATCAAAATGAAACCAGTGAGCAGCAAGAAGAAGAAATATCTTTAGAAGATTCATTAGAGAATTTATTAAATGAGATGGGGTTGGGAGAAAAACACGTAAGCGAGATTAATCAGGAGAATAGATGCGATTTACAAGAAATACAAAAAGTAGAAGAAGCAGAAGAAGTTATGCCACAGGTAAGTGAAGTGCAAAAAGAAACGGATAAGAACTTAGTACAAGATGGTGTGGAAAATAGAGTGCTTGGGGAAAAGGGAGAAAAAGAACTTTTACAGCATATGAGCGAGATGGCAAGGCTTATGGGATATGAGCTACACAAAGCAGGGGACAAAGTCATGACACAAGAGTATTATGAGGCGCTCATGGCAGAGAAAGAGCATGCAAAAGCAGACATTTGGCGTAACTTAGCTAAGGTAGATAGACAATCTGTTTTATCAGAACTTTACAATGCATACTGCCAGATTCAACATATTTCTTTAGCTAATTTAGAAGCAGTTTTAGGGAATTTCTTTACAATGTTAGCACTTGAAGGTATTCATGTAGAGGAAGGCATAGAAGTGGGAGAATCTCTTAAAGTACATACAAAAGACGCGCTTAAAACATTTGTACTAGCAGAACCAACCAGCCAAGAAGGAGAAGTAGAGGGGAAACTTCTATATAAAGGATGGCAATATAAAGGCAAAACAATTATGCCTAAAGTAATTAAAGTGAAGGAGGAAATTTAGATGGCATACTCAACAGGGATTGATTTAGGCACCACCAATACAGTGGTGTCTACAGCAAGAAAAGGAATTAATGGAACCGTAGAGGTTTTAACAGAAAAGTTGATGCAGTTTGGGGAGGATGGTTATAGCTTTGAGCCAGATGAATTATTACCTTCTGTACTTTATGTAGAAGATGGGGAACATTATGTAGGAAAACGTGCTAAGGCAATGAAAGGGCAACGCCTTAATAAAGTTATTTGTAATTCAAAAAACTTCATAGGGCAGTCAGATTACAAATGGGAGATTGATGGCAAAAGCTATTCACCAGAAATTGTAGCCTCAATGTTTTTAAGTGCCGTTAGACAGAACCTACAAGATAAATACACTTATGAATGTGATTTAGATAATGTTGTAATCACAGTGCCAGCTTCTTTTGACTTAGACCAAAGAAACGCAACTAAGAGAGCAGCTAAGTTAGCAGGGTTTGAAGGCAATATCATTTGTATCTCAGAACCAACAGCAGCTATATTAGATTTCATTAATGAACAAAGACGTCTCGCAGATGAAGATCGTTATTTAGATTTCTCTGAAACAAAAAATGTTTTAGTTTTCGACTTAGGTGGAGGAACTTGTGATGTTGCAACTTTAGCAGTAAAAATGCAGGGGAGAGAGGTTTATGTAGAAGAGCTGGGCGTATCACCACATACTTTATTAGGGGGCACACATTTTGATGCTTATGCAGCAGAAGGCATTATGAGAGACTTCGCAGCAGAAAATCATATTGATTTAGCTGAAAGCTTAGATGCAACAGCACAAAAAGAGCTTAAAGCAAAACTCCTTGTACAAATGGAAAAAGCTAAGATTTTCTTCGCAGGACGTTATGCACTGAAACAAGACGATAGCATCATCTTCCCAGTGCACATTCCAAATATTATTAATGGGGAACCATTTAAATTCATGCTTTCAATGAAGCAATACAATACGTATATTCAGCCACTTCTTAAAAACGAAAGAAACAAAGAAAATATCATTTCACCAATCGATGAGACTTTAAAGGGCATTGGTAAGACAAAAGAGGATATTGATTATGTTTTCTGCGTAGGAGGCATGACACAGTACCCAGAAGTTGCAAAAGCAATTAAAAATTACTTTGGTAAAGAGCCATTTAAATTCTGTGATAGCATGCAATCTGTATCAAAAGGAGCAGCTATTTATCAGCATTATGATGTAGTAGAAAAGAAACATCAAGATGGTGATGTTAAAAGTGAGAATGAGAACAAAAGTAATCATGAAAATGACATTGATATTGATATCATACCAACATTACCACAAACAGTATTTCTTAATGTAAAAGATGACTTTCCAATTACACTTATTGAAGCTAAGACAAAAGCAGGAAAACCTCAAATTCATAGAAATTTACTAGAGGTTACTTCGGAAATCCAAGCTACATTGCAGCTTTATACAGGAAGAAGTTACTTTGATCCACATATGAAATTACTTGATGATGTTATTCTAAAATTTACACATGGGGTACCAATCGGTAGCAAAATTTCATTAAAACTAGAGTATACACAACAAGGTGTTTTAGAATTTGAAGCTTGGATTGAAGAACATCCAGAAATTAAAGTCAATGTATGTCTAGAGAATGGTGATATTACAGAGAGTACACTTAAGCAAGTTAAAAAAGATTATGATATTGAAAAAGTAGGGGGACTATATAATGCAAGATTTTAGAGAGGCATTAGCTAAATTACAAGAACAGTTTAAAGTTAAAGAGGACACCGTCAATACCATTGATATAGTTGAAGAAGTTAATCCTAATTTAACGCAAGAATCGGTAGCTTATAAAGATAATAAAAAGCTTATTTTTAAGCAGACATTGAGTTATGAAAATGCTCAAGAGATTGTAGAAACTATTAGAAAGGTAGAGGGGATAAGCATTGAAAATTATAGAGAAAAGGTAAACAAAGTATGTAGTAGTGCATGGATTATGAAAGAATCACCAATTGAAATGATGGTCTATGCTACTAAAGGACTAAAAAATGAACAGTATCTTAATGTTGTATTAGATATACTTAAAAGTTTAGGGGAAAAAGATGAAAAAGAGTTAGTGGCCAGCTACTATAACATACTTAAAAATTGGAACTGGAACGAATGTATTAAAACAGTATTAAAAAGCTTACAAGATCTTAGAATTAAGGAGTTAAGTAAGCTAGTGTATCATATTTTTGAAACGAATGAGGTACTACGCAAAGAAGCTGCTCTTACAATTATTGCTATGGGAGAAACTAATTACTTCGAAGGCATTATTAACTTCTTAGTAATGCGTAGTAATGATACACGTGAACAACTGGATGAAGTCAAACAATTAATGGTGGCTATGGGGCATTCGGATGAAGCAAGTGCTTTAATCTATAAAGCATATATTAATATGAACATGCGCCTAGAAGTAGCTAATCAGCTTATTCCAGGAATTCGCAGACATATTTCGATGGAGATTTTAAAACAAGCAGAACGACTTTTGAACGATCCGTATGCCAATTTTACACAACAAAGAAAGGCCGTGCGTCTTTTAGAAAGATGTGATAGCAATGCAGCAGTTAAAACAGTAATAGATAAAGTAAGAAGTTATGAACATCTAAAACGTGCTTGGAGCAATCAAACAGGAAGTGTTATGGAGTTACAAGGCATTAAACAACTGATTAATAGTAAGGGGCTCGAACATAGAGATACGCTCAATGCTATTTTAGCACTAGGAAAAGCAACAGATGATAAGTCTAAAGAAATCTTATATACATTTAGTGAAAAAACAGAGTTACTTAAAATCATTGCCAACTCAGCATTAGCAGAACGTGGTGATAAGCAAAGACTTGTTAAACTTTGTACGTATATTATTGAGCCAAACAAAGATGAAAAGTTAGTATATGAAGCTATTGGGCAAATTCGCCGTTTACGTTTCTTACAAAATGAGAGCTTAAGCAAAGATCTTTTAAGCATTACAAATAAATTACTTGATACGTTTAGCACATCGCCAGATCCACAATATGTGATGAGTGTTTTATCTATTTATGAAGTGGGTATTCCAACAGATGAAATTGGGAAGATGTATTTAACACAGCT
>CALGWE010000811.1:0-2771 GCA_937935915.1 uncultured Clostridia bacterium | reverse complement strand
TGCTGCAGCTGGTATAAGCCAGCTAAATCCAAAGCTACTTAGTGGCAAGAAGCTTAAAATCTCATTGCCCATGAGCTTACTGCCTTCTTCTACAACTACAATAATCAGTGTTACATAAACTGGCAAGCCATAAACAATAGGTCTTGGACTTTTTTCAATTAAACTGATGATAACAAACACAATAATCAGTGGATATAAAATATTAAGCGCTGGGCCTGTAATACCGATAATACGGTCTACTCCCATAGAAGCAATAAATATACTGATTAAACAAGTTACTGTCGCCACAATTGGATAGAGTTTCTTGTTATTAAATAAATCTGAGAAATAAGTAGCTGTGGTCATGGTAAGCCCTATAGACGTTGTTAAACAGGCAATGGTTACAGCTATGGCTAGTAAAATACTGCCCCAAGAACCGAGTATTTGACTTGCAAGCATCGTAATGAGCTCAGTCTTTTCCATATTTCCTGCAATATGACCTGTATGTGTCCCTAAATACATTAAGCCACCATAAATAATCCCAAGTCCTATGACAGCCACTAGGGAAGATTTTAATGTGACGCCAATAATCTCATCCCTTTTTTCATAACCTCTTGCACGAATACTACTCACAATAATATTTCCAAAGCAAACCGCACCTAATGCATCCATAGTTTGATAGCCTTCAATCATAGCCGTTGCAAATACGCTTGGCATACGATTGCCTGTAATCGGTCCAATAGGCACTAAAATCCCTTTAATGATTAAGATTAATAAAATCACTAATAACACAGGCGTTAAAAATCGCCCAATTAAATCAACAATAGCACTTGGTCTTAATACTAAGGCTAAGTTAATTGCAAAATATATGATAATCACAATAAGTGCATTTAAGTTCGGAAAGAAAGGCCTAATGCCTATTTCATAAGTTGTGGCTGCTGTTCTTGGGATAGCTAAGAAAGGCCCTAAACTTAAAATCAAAACAGTCATTAAAATCACAGAAAAAACCTTGCCCACTTGATGGGTAATATGACTAAACTCGCCTTCTGCCTTAGCCGTTGCCATAATACTCAGTAGTGGTAAGCCAATTCCTGTAATCATAAAGCCTATTAACCCTTGCCAATAATCTGTGCCAATCATCCTCCCTAAATAAGATGGAAAGATTAAGTTCCCTGAACCAAAAAACATGGCAAAGAGAGCAAAACCTACAGTCCATATATCCTTTGTTTCACGCTTTTCTTTCATAATAAACTCCTTAACATTCTTTTTCCTTAGAATGTCCAATTCAGTGTTTTTCATGTATAAGCGTATATTCTCCTATTACCCAATAGATGATTGGTTTATGTTTTAACTTATTTCATAGGTATTAGTAAGCAAGAATTTCATAGCCTTCCTCTGTAACAACTACAGTATATTCCCACTGTGCTGAAGGCTGACCATCTCTTGTATAAATGGTCCAGCCATTTTGACGGTCCATTTTAATGTGACTTGAGCCCATATTCACCATAGGTTCAATGGTAAACACCATACCTGGTACCATAATCATCCCTGTATCTCTTTTAGCCACATAGCTTACAAATGGATCTTCATGCATATCCAGTCCTACGCCATGCCCACCAATGTTTCTCACCACAGAAAAGCCTTGACTTATGACATATTCATGAATAGCTGCCCCCATATTGCCCAGTGGCTCCCACGGCTTCACTGCTTTAAGGCCTACTTGTAAACTTTCCTTAGCCACTTCTACTAAACGCTTGGTTTCAGGTAGCACCTCACCTAATGAGATCATTCTTGAAGAATCTGAGAAATAGCCATTATAAACGGTTGTAATATCTACATTCACAATGTCTCCTGCTTTTAAGATATCCTTCTCTGACGGAATTCCATGGCAAATCTGATCATTAATTGAGGTGCAGCTACTCTTAGGGAATCCTTGGTAATTCAGTGTACCTGGAATACCGCCAAACTCCTTGGTCTTTTGATAGACCATTTGGTCAATTTCTTCTGTTGACATCCCAATTTCCACATGGCTGACGACATAATCCAGTACAGCTATATTAATCTTCCCACTTTCTCTAATACCATCTATTTGTCCTTTTGTTTTAATAATCTTCTGACTTGGAACAATATAACCACGTCTTTTAAACTCCTTTATTCTTTCATCAAATCTTTTATTCTCTAATTCAGTCATTTTGACACCCTCTTTATATCTATTTCATTTTACATTTATTTTGACTTTATATTTAATATACTCCTTTTTAAGACATAAAAAAAGGAGATTGACTCATCATACGTCATCTCCTTTCTTTATATACATTGCTTTGGGAATCACTTAAACTTTAGGGGTGTTTTCTTTATAACGTATTATGCTTGTGTTCCATTAATTGCATAAGCTACTGAATTAGCAACATCTACATTAGCAATTTCTGCTGGTGTAGCAAGTTTATAAGCTACTACTATACCTGCTACAGGAATAGTATCAGCACTTGTTAAAGCAATTTGTAAAAGCTTTTTATCAGCGTCTACTTGTCCACTCGTTGTTTTAAGATCAAAATTCACCTGAAGATAACCATTAGCAGAGAATGTAATCTCTTGAGCTGCTGTCACCTTAAAAAGAATTGTATCTGTTGAAAGACCATCATCTTTTTCTTAAATCACCCATAAAAAATAATGCAACCGTACCAGGCCCAGTATGAGCTCCTATAACGGTACCTATATTATTGATGCTGATTTTATCTTTAAGCTGTGGCAGTTTTTCTACTACTAGCTCTGCCACTTTTTTGGCATCTTCT
>CALGWE010000810.1:0-2770 GCA_937935915.1 uncultured Clostridia bacterium | reverse complement strand
CTAAGTGTTGTTGCACAATGTGCTGCTGATACTAAATTGTCTGTGCCTCCTAATCCTTCAAGGATTAATTGTGCGGTTTTTTTGTAGTCCATGTCATCCTCCTATGTATTTGTGTTATCGATTTCATATGACTTAAAATTAAATGTGTTATTCTACAAATTACTACGTGATTACAATCATAGTTTTTGTATAATAACACTTCTTTTTTCCATGTGTTATCGATTTCATATATCTATATGCATTATATAGTTTTAGAGGGATAGTTGTAAACATCTATTTTTAATCAAATTTTGCATATTACTTTTGTGCATTTTTTACATAATAATTTATTTCTCACACTAATCAGGCCTACTGCAAATAAAAAACAAGGTAAAGAGTTTCCTCTCTCTTTACCTTGTTTTTAGCGTAAACTTTCTCTTACTGCTATTTCAAATCCTAATTTAATTTTTTCACAAGGGATTTGCTCTTGCTGCGCTGCTAAGATTAATCTCGCTGCTTCTTCTCCACTTTTCATATAATAATATTTAATCGATGTCAGCTTAGGTGTTATAACTTTTGCAGCTTGGGTATTTCCTACACCAGCAAAACTTAATGTTTCTAATAGGACTTTGTCAGTTTCTTTCAAATACTCTATAGCCCCTATGGCAATTTGATCTGTGGCACAAATCACCCCATCTAAAGGCACCTTGCTTTCATATAAGACTTTCATCTTCTCAAATCCAGAATCCATAGAGAAGCTACCTTCTTGAATATATTCTTTTGAAAGGACTACCCCATTTTCTTTTAATGCCACCTAATCGTCTATTTTCCCCTGCTGCTTGGTCAGCCGTTGTAACACCTATATATGCCAAATGGGTATGTCCTTTTTTAATAAACATATTGGTTAGTGCATACATAGCCCCAAAGTCATCATGATAAATACAAGTATAACCATCTAGTTCCTGACCCACTATAATAATAGGTACTTTAATGGTCTTTAACACTTCATGATGTTTCGGTGTTAAAATAGTTGCTACAAATATAATCCCATCTACTTGTTTATTTTTAAAGAGATTCAGATATTCAATCTCCTTTTCTAAGCTTAAATCTGTATTTCCTAATAACACATTATACCCAGATTTCCCAAGCTGCATACTAATCCCTTGTACAATGCTGCTTACTGCTGCAGAACTGATTTTAGGTAAAATTACCCCGATAACATTGGTTTTATTGGTACGTAATGTTTTTGCATAAGTAGATGGCACATATCCTGTCTCATCAATTACCTTTTGTATTTTTGCTCTAGCTTCTTCACTGACATAACCTTGATTTAAGAATCTAGAAACAGTTGCATTAGAAACCCCAGCTAGCTTTGCAATTTGCGTAATATTCATGTCATCACCTTATTATTTTTATATTTCTAAACTATAACTAAGCCTATCATACCCCCTGGAGTTTGACAAGCGATATGGAGGTTTGCAAAATGGCTAACTGGGGGAGTGGCGGGTAATTGGTGAGAGGCTAAGTTCGATAAACAAAGTAACGGTCGAAACTCGCTCGCTCCGCTCACTCACACAGTCTCCCTAAAAACACTTTGTTTATCTCACTAAGCCTCTCATCCAATTACTCCACAGGTAGCCTCTAACCCACCACTCCCCCAGCTTCATATTTGCATATCTGCCTGGAACGAAGAATGCTGAAGCATACTTTACAAGATTAAAAAGAGAAAATCATGCCTAATGGGACTATAAAGAAGAGTTAATGTATTTATTTTGCCTGTAGGTATAGACTTTAATTTATTTTGAGTTTTGTTTGTACTTAAATGTAGTAATGAATTAATATATACGCTTTGATTATCTTCACCAAGCCTCTCATCCAATTACTCCACAGGCAGCCCCTAACACCACACTACCCCAACTTTGCATTTGGATACCTCCCCGGAACGAAGAAGGCTGAAAACATATCTTATAGGATTGATGAGCGAAAAGCATAGCTTATGGGACTAAAAAGAAAAGTTAATGTATTTGCTTTGACTGTACATATATACTTCAATTTATTTTAAGTTTTGTTTGTACTTAAAAAAGGAATCAGTTGGGAATTATCTTAAAGCTCCAACTGATTCCTTTTATGATGTTTTTTAGAGTTTTATTTTATTAGTTTTTTGTGCTTACTAATATGAGTATTCTTCGTTTGGCCTTACACAGAAGTAATCGCCGTAGTCGACTTCGAAGAGGGGTCTAGGGATATTTCCTGGGTGTAGGTTAAATTTGAAGAATTGGGTTTTTACGCCGGCATAGGAAAGGTCGCCTTGTAAGATGTCCCCATATACTTTGCCGTCTTTGAAGATCATCTTGCGGTAGTCTTTGCCTCTAATGTCTACGATTTCCTCATAGGTATCGTCTGGCTTAATAGGTGTGCCTAATGATAATGTAGCAAGGTCGGAGAAGTACATTGTATTTTTAGCTGCGAAGTAATCTGTCATGTAGATTTCATTACCTGCCATATTATTTCCAGCTACTATGCCTTCTTTTCTGGCTTTACGTCACCTGCACCATAGACATCTCTTGTATTGGTTTCCCCTTTGGCATTGATAATAAGTCCAAAGAAGTCGCATTCAATGCCGGCTTTCTTAATCATTTCTACATTTGAACGTACGCCTGTGGCTACAATAATCAGCTCACAAGGTACCACTTCTCCTGTATTTAAAAGAAGTCCTGTAGGATTATTATTTTCATCCACCTCAACCTTTTGTGCAGCAACACCTAATTTAATGTCTACCCCTAATTTGGTA
>CALGWE010000809.1:0-1301 GCA_937935915.1 uncultured Clostridia bacterium | reverse complement strand
TTTTTAACGGTTTTAAGCTTATCTTTAATATAGTCAATGTCTTCTAAGTTGCGAAAACCTATAACATTGTTGGCTGTTCTTAAATTTTCAACTGGTGGGATAAAGGAATTTGCACCTGTTGCTAAAAGCAGTTTATCATAAGTTAAAGTTTCACTTTCACCGTGATTTTCTGCCTCATCTTGTGCTGTTTGAGGTTTAAAATTATAAGGCATAAGGGTTAAACTATGGGCTTTTGTATCAATTGAGGTCACTTCATAGCCCTTTTTCCACTTCACATTATACGTTTCAAAAAATTCTACTGGATTGGTAAAGTTAAGTTCCTCTACACTTATTTCATTACTTAAATATTGATGTAACCTGCAGCGTGAAATAATATGCTTATCTTTTGAGATAAGAATAATCTCGCCCTTCTCATCAAGTTGTCTTATACTTTTGGCACAGTTAATACCTGCTACTGAGCCGCCTATAATTACATATCGCATGGGTCTGGTACCTCCACGTAAGTTATACATCCAGTTGGACAATTAGCAACGCACTGTGGCCCATCATATTCTGTACTTTTACAATAATCACACTTCATCACTTCTAAGTCATAATCCTCATCCATTTTTAATACACCATAAGGGCAATTCATAATACACATATAACAATGGGCACAACGACTTTTATCATACATGACATTATGTGTGTCTGATTCCTTACTCATTGCCCCACTCATGCAGGTATAAACACATTCTGGTTTATCACAATGCCTACAAAAGATTGGTGCATAACTGCCCGTAGCATCTACTGTAATATGGGTTCTTGTATCTCCCCCACCATGGGCAGCAATACAAGCTGTAGTACAAGTTAAGCAACCTATACACTTTTCTCTTTCAATGCGAATACGCATCATACAATCACCTTCTTTTCAATACGAACTGCTGCACTTTTAAAGGATGGTTCCTTAGAATAAGGGTCATAAACTGAAGGTAATAAGAAATTCGCTTCTCTATAATGCATTGGTGCATATAATTCATTTTCATTTAATCGGTCTGAAAACTTCACACGGAAATCTGCATGATGTCCATTAGAAGAATACAGTGTGACAACATCATTCAGATAAATTCCCATTTCTCGCCCTTTATCTGGATTCATTTGAATATAAGCTTCTTTTACTTTAACAGCTTCTACATAAGCAATTTCCCTTGTTCTTGTTTGGGTATGCCATTGTCCCACTGTCCCACGGCCTGTATTTAAGAAGAATGGATATTCTGGGCTTGTTTGTACAGGGTCTGGGCGATTTTCTTCAAATATAAACT
>CALGWE010000808.1:0-1374 GCA_937935915.1 uncultured Clostridia bacterium | reverse complement strand
TTGAGCGGACAAATCTTTTCCGATGGTAAGCGCCAAATAATCCAACGGTAGCTATAAATTTGCCCCAACTCATTTTGAGCTCTTAAGCGACTTATTTGCTAGTGAAGGAGTAGAAATCGTTATTCTTAAAAATGAAGAAGGCATTTTAGAAGATGGTGTGCAGTATTTACACAATGATATGTGTTATCCTGCTATGGTTGTAATTGGACAAATTATTAACGCACTTAAATCAGGTGTATATGATTTAAGTCAAACAGGTGTATTAATGGCACAGACAGAAGGTCAATGTCGTTTTACAAACTATGCCAAAATATTAGAAAAGGCTTTAAGAGAAGCGGGTATGCCAGAAGTCACTGTTTTTACTTTAAGTTTAGCAGGTGTGCAAAAGGAAAGTGCCTTTGGTGGTTTCTCGAAACGTCTAATTCCAAAAGCAACTGCAGCAATTATTTATGGTGACTTACTCACAAAAGTACTTTATCGTGTACGTCCTTATGAAAAAGTACCTGGTAGTGCCCAAGCACTTTATGAAAAATGGCTGCATATTTGTAAAACAAGTTTACAACAACCATTAAATAAGCATTTTAAACAAAACTTAAAAGGGATTGTAGCAGATTTTGATACTTTACCTTGTTATGAAGCAATGCAAAAACCGAAAGTAGGTATTGTAGGAGAATTACTTGTAAAACTCAATCCTATTGCCAATAATTATTTAGTACAGACACTAGAAAAAGAAGGGGTGGAAGTTGTATCGAGTGAACTTTTAACCCTCTTCTTGTCTATTGCTTATAATCAAACTTATAATTACAAACACTTAGATGGATCACTTAAAAATCACTTAGCAGGTAAAACAATGATTCAGATTATCGAGCATTATCAAAAAGATTATTTGAAAGTTTTAGAAGAGAGCAAGCGCTTTACAGCGCCTTCACGTATTGCCCATTTAGCACAAAATGCTTCTGAGATGATAGGACTTGGTAATCAATCCGGTGAAGGGTGGAAATTACCTGCTGAAATATGTGAAATGGTAGAACAAGGTGTTTCACATATTGTCTGTATGCAACCATTTGGTTGCCTTCCTGCTCATGTCAATGCACGTGGCGTATTTAAGGCTCTTAAAGCAAAACACGAACGTTTACAAATCGTGCCAATTGAATATGACCCAGGCGCAAGTGCAGTGAATCAGATGAACCGTATTAAGCTAATGTTAGCCAGCGCATTTGGACAAATTTAAGGCTAGATTATGAATAAAAAGTATTATTGTAGAATATAATTCTACAATAATACTTTTTTTGATTTAAAAATAAAATATAGTTGATTATAACAAAAAATTATGCAATAATAACCTCAACTTATTTATGAGAAAGAACAATCTAA
>CALGWE010000807.1:0-1562 GCA_937935915.1 uncultured Clostridia bacterium | reverse complement strand
GATTTAAGTAAATTAAGTTGTGAAAGATCTTCAATACCTTCTGCAATAACTTTATAATCTAGTTTCTGTGCAATGGAAATAATGGCTTCTACAAGGTGCTCTTGTTTCTTTGAACTAACAATTGAATCAATGAAGGATTTATCAATTTTAATAATATCTAGTGGTAAAATTTGCAGGTAACTGAGAGAGGCATAGGTTGTACCAAAATCATCAAGAGCAATATGAATGCCCATAGCACGTAGGTCATTTAAGAGATGAATCACATATTCCTTTGAAGAAATAAAGATAGATTCTGTGATTTCAAATTCTAGGCATTGTGGTGGAAATTGTGTTTCGTCTAATACATTTTTAACCATTTTTAAAAAGTTTGTATCGATCATTTGAATAACTGAAATATTAACAGAGATGATAGGTGTAAAGTGATACGTTTCCATAAGTGATTTAAAGGTTGTACAGGCATTACGTAAAATCCACTCACCAATAGAGATAATGAGGCCCGTATCTTCAGCAATAGGTATAAAAGTAGAAGGTGGTACATTGCCAAGTTCAGGAGAATGCCAACGAATCAGGCATTCAAAGCCACGTAATTCTTTATGGCCTACTGTATATTGAGGTTGATAAAACAGGTACAGTTCATCATTGTTTAAAGCATTCTTTAAATAGTTTTCAAGGTTTGTTTTATAAACAAGTTCTGTATGCATTTGTTGATTAAAATAGATGACTTGATTTTTACCTGCAAGTTTGGCGCTATACATGGCAGTGTCTGCATATTTCAAAAGTTCTTCAGCAGAAGTGGCATCTGTAGGATAAACAGCAATACCGAAGCTTGCAGAAATGAAAAATGGATTACTTTGTACATTAAGCTGTGTTAAAATAATATCTTTTAAATGATTAGTATAATCTAAGATATCATCATGTTCTTGAAGACTCCTGATAATGAGTGCAAATTCATCACCACCTAATCGGCCTAATAAATCATCTGGATGAATATAACTTTCAAGACACTTTGTAAGCTCTACTAAAATCATGTCACCCTTTTGATGCCCTGCGGTATCATTAATCTTTTTGAAGTCATCAATATCGATGAAGACAATAGCAAACTTTGTTTTTTGCTCAGGATCAGAAGTAATCAGTTCTTCAAGTGTTGATAAAAACTGCCTACGGTTAGCAAGACCTGTAAGGGCGTCATAAAAAGCAATTTGATTAAGTTTTTCTTTTTGCATAAGTGTTTCTCTAATCTTAAGTTTAAGTTGCTTGCTATATTGATAAATGATAGTCGTACTGGCAATTACACCAAGGAAGGTGATAATACCTGTAATAGAAGTAAAATTTTTAGTATGTATAATAGGAAGTAAATTGCTTAATCCCGCTACAAGGCAAAGAATAAGACAAGTAATATAACCTACTGTATCAAAAAACACAACAATTAAAATGAGCATAAGCACTTGAAGCTGTGTGATAAGTCCGGATAAAGAGGAACGATTATAAACAAAATAGCCTAAATCAATAATAGGCGAAGCTGTAAGATTAAGCACTGTAATACTAAAAGTAAGGAGTAAAAA
>CALGWE010000806.1:0-21123 GCA_937935915.1 uncultured Clostridia bacterium | reverse complement strand
CTGTCGGTTGGTGCGAGTCAGCAGAAGAGAGCTTTGAACTGGCCCCGGAGTCCTTTTTCCGAAACATTTTCATAATTTATAGAAGATGCAAGTAAGAAAAAGCGGGAGTTCCCGTTACAGAATCTGATGAGTGCATCTGCCGGATGGCGGATGAATAAGAGTGGTACCACGGAACTAAAGCCTTTTCGTCTCTTGATTTTGTGAGAAGAAAAGGCTTTCTTTATAGAATCCGTATTTTTCAAATAAGTCGTTAAGTGCTTGTGCTAAATTTTTGCCTTGTGTTTTGTAGTAAAGTGCCATTTCAGCGATAAGTACTGATGCAATAACAGCATCTTTGTCTCTTACGAAACCACCTGATAAGTATCCATAGCTTTCTTCAAAGCCAAGTACGAATGTGTTAGAACCTGTTTGTTCGAACTCTTCGATTTTCTCGCCGATATATTTAAATCCTGTTAATACGTTCATTAATTGAGCACCATAAGCTTCTGCTACTCTTGCAACCATTTCTGTTGTAACGATTGTTTTGATAAGAGTATCTTTTGGACTTAAAATGCCACCGATTTTTCTAGCATTAAGCATGTACTCAGATAAAAGTACCCCAACTTGGTTTCCTGTTAATACTTTGTATTCACCACTATCTTCTTTAACGATTACACCGATACGGTCACAGTCTGGATCTGTACCAAAGATTAAATCTGGGCTAATTTCTTTAGCCATATCGATAGCAATTTCAAATACTTGTGCATTTTCTGGGTTTGGATATGATGTTGTTGGGAAGTTACCATCTGGTAATTCTTGTTCTTTTACAACATGTACATTTGTATATCCTAATCTATTAAGCATTGTACGAACTGGAATATTTCCGCTACCGTGAATTGGTGTGTAAATAATGTTAAGTTCAGATGCTTTTTCTTTTACAAGTTCTTTATTAATAACAAGTCCTTCAACTTTTTCATAGTATGCATTATCTACATCTTCCCCAATGTATACAAGGAGTCCTTGTTTTTCAGCTTCTTCTAAGCTCATTGTTTTGATACCACCAAAGATATCTGTCTCATTAATATATCCTAATACTCTATTAGCAGCATTATCTGTTAATTGACCACCATCACTACCATATACTTTGTAACCATTGTATTCTTTTGGATTATGTGATGCTGTAATTACGATACCAGCTTGTGTTCCTAAATGTCTTACTGCAAATGATAACATTGGAGTTGGACGTAAACTTTCATATAAATATACTTTTACGCCATTTGCTGCAAGTACTCTCGCTGCCTCACTTGCGAATACATCTGATTTATTTCTAGAGTCATATGCAATTGCTACACTTGGTGCATCAAATGTTGTTACTAAGTATTGTGCAAGTCCTTGAGTTGCTTTTCCAATAGTATAGATATTCATACGATTTGTTCCAGCCGCAATTTTACCTCTAAGTCCACCTGTTCCAAATTCTAAGTTTTTATAAAAACGATCTTCTATTTCTTTCTCATCTGTAATACCTGCTAATTCGGTTTTGATTGCTTCATCAATCATATCACTTTCTAACCATTGTTGATAACTTGCTTTGTAATCCATCTATACTTCCTCCTACAGCTTATTTATTTTTATTGCCTATATTTTATCATTAATTATTCTATAATTCTACTAGTCAAAATTATATTTATACATATATATATTACTTTATCTATTTTTATGAATTTTATTTAGAATATACAGAAATCAGCAATCACTTTGCCTATTTTTATGCATACTTTTACCCTAATCTTGTATCTTTCTCCCAATATATGTATTCCATTCAAGAAATTTTCTTAACGCTGCTGTCTGAGCAAAGTAATCTTTATTCCTCTCTTCTTCGCCCCTCCAAGGATTACTATGTCGGCAAGCGGTAAACTAGTTGAGGGGTAAGTCCCAATACTAAGCTGCCTGTGTAGTAAATTGATGAGGCTCTTAGTGAGAATTTTAGAAGGGTTTTAGCGCTGTTGTCTGAGCGACAGCGAGTTCAGCGCGTTCTTCTAAAATTCGAACTTAGAGCCTCACAATTTACGGAAGGTGCAGCTAGTATTGGGACTCACCCCTCAACGACCGTTTAGCACGGCCTCCTACATAGCACTTATCCTACTTATATTGATGACGCACATAATCTGTGATAGATGCACATTGTGTTTGAATATGTTTAGAAGCTAAGCTGCTTGCTAAATCTTCATCTTTATTTTTAAGTGCTTCTAAGATTTCTAAGTGTTCTGCCTGTACGGCTTCTGCGTCTTCTGTGTTTTTTAAGTAAGTAATACGATAACGATTTACTTGTTCTCTTAAGTTATTGAAAATCTGAATGAGTTTATCATTTTGTGTTGCGTTAACGATGATTTCGTGGAATTCTACGTCTTTTTCAATCATCATTTCTAAATCTTTATTTTTAGCTGCATAGCTATATTCTGCAATTGCAAGCTGCAGTTTTAAAAATATACGATCATCCATACGTTTGCATGCAAGTTTAGCTGCTAACGCTTCTAAAGCACCACGAACTTCTAACACATCTTGAATATCTTTTTCTGTAAATTGAGCCACTTGAGCACCTTTTCTAGGTACCATGACTACGAGTCCTTCTAGCTCTAATTTACGAATAGCTTCTCTAATAGGTGTACGACTTACACCAAGTCTTTCACCTAATTGTGTTTCCATTAAACGTTCTCCTGGCTGAAGTTCTCCAGTAATGATTGCATTTCTTAATGTTTGAAATACAATATCACGTAATGGCAAATACTCATTTATCTTCATGTTATACGTATCTTCTAGCATTCTTTTACACCTCTCTTTGGGGTATCCCCTTTTCTTCTTCCACGTTTTTTCTTACGTTCGAGTTTTGAGTAAGTGGTAGTTGCATATACTTCTCTCATCCCGCAATTTACTTTAAAATGTTTAGCAGCTCTTTGTGCAGCTTCTTTTGTATTAAATAAACCAAATACTGCTGAACCGCTACCGCTCATCATTGCTCCCATCGCACCTTGTGCCATAAGGCCTTCTTTAATTTCTTTAATGATTGGATGCATTGGAATAGTAACTTCTTCTAACACATTGGCCATATGTTTAGCAATTTGCTGCACATCTCTTTGTTCTAATGCCTGTATCGCCATTTCTGTATTTGGGTGAACTTTGATTGTATCTAAGTTTAGATTTTTATATACCGCTGCTGTTGACACACTTACTGGTGGTTTAATAATTACCACATGTGTATATGGAATAGATGGTAATGGTGTTAATTCTTCTCCTATTCCTTCTGCTAACATCGTTCCCCTTAAAATACAAAATGGTACATCTGCCCCTAATTTTAATCCCATTTCCATTAGCTTTTGTTTTGAATAATATGTTTCATATAATCGGTTAAGCCCTACTAATGTAGCTGCGGCATCTGTACTTCCTCCTGCAAGTCCAGCTGCTACTGGTATTCTCTTTGTAATTTCAATTGCTACTCCACCACGAATGCCTGATTCTTGAAAGAATAATTCCGCAGCTCGGTATGCAATATTCTTTTCATTGGTTGGTAGCCATGAATAATTTGCTGTTAAGCGAACACCTTCTGTTCTTGTTTTTCGAATTTGGATAGTATCGTATAAGTTTATACTCTGCATAATCATTTGTAAATCATGATATCCATTTTCCCTTTTTCCAACTACATCTAGTGTTAAATTAATTTTCGCTCTCCCTTTGAGTATAATTGAGTTCATAATACGCTCCCTTAACCTAATTGACTTATTTGATATTATTATAAACTCTTATAAAATACAAAGTCAATGAGAATGTATTCCCTGTATACAATATCCAAACTTAGATTTTCATAGGATACTAGGCTAGTTTTAAATTACTTTTAAGGCAGTATATCTGAAAATAATCAAATCTAATTTTGCTTCGTACTAACAGTAGTTAAAAAGATTTACTACTTAACTATCAGATAAAGCGTATACTGCCCAAACATCCTAAAAAATAACCTTATTTTTTATAAAAGTTTAATACCTTATTGGAAAATACACTGTGTACAATATTAGTATTTACCTATCTTACCTAAATACTCTTAAGTTTTATAGTAGAAATGGGATGTTACACAGTTTATTTGTGCAACATCCCATTTACAATTTATAATAACCTTAAAATTTCACCTTTTTAAGGATTATTATCTTTTGACCTTCTTTAAGATTCTCTGAAACTTCGATATCATTGATATCTTGAATTTCCTTAACTGTGGTATTAAAACGTTTTGCAAGTTCCCAGAGACTATCCCCTTTTCGAACTTGATAAATTGTCATACTTGGATATCTATCTAGCTCTTCGCTTGTCATATCTTCTAATGCTACTTCGTCTAAAGCTTTGATAGCTTCTTTGGTATAGATTTCTGCTGTACAATCCAATAAGTATTCAAGTACAAGCTCTTTCTTAGTTTGTGCATAGAGCTTTGCATCTTTAATTGTGACATTAGGAATGACCAATGCCTTATCGGAAATATTTCTAACATCTATTTCTTGGCTAAATGGTACTACATTCACTACTGTCTCTATACTATTTACTTCGTTATTTACAAGACATGTTGCACGAAGTTCTAACATACCACGAATTGTCAGCTTGTCATCTGATATAGCTTTCTCTTCTACTGTTGGCTTAATGTCTACACTAAATACCTCTAGGTTTTCAGCTGCAATTTCTTCAATAGATATAGAATCTTTCTTAGGAATTGAAAGTTCACTTCTATTAAAGAGGGTCATATATTCTATCATTCTTTCACTAGCTGATACTTTCTTACCTGGGCAATAGATATCAGAAACTAACGTTTCTTCTAAGCGATTATATTTCGCATATTTAGCTGTTACTACAAACTCTGATTCAATGACACGATCTTCACCATCATAGTCTGGTGTTACTTGCATATAATCAGGTTCTACGCTAAGTCTACAATCCCAATAAACTTCTTCTTCATTTTTCAGATTTTCAATAGCCCCTTCAAATGGCACTCTGTGATTAATAATCTGAATATCCGTTTCATCATTATTTGCTTTATACATGGTATTTACTTCAATAATACCATTATATTTAATTTCGCTTTCCGTACGTTTAATTTGTTCTTCTTGAATTTGAACTGATGTTTTAATAATCTCACCAATACTTGGTTTATTTTGAGCTACTGTTAAATCTTCTTTAACGATAACCTTATCTTCTTTTTCAGTAGCCAAGCTAACAATTTCTACTGTCTGCTGCCTTGTTTGAATAGGTGCATCTGTCTGTACACTCGTTAAGAATAATGTTTCACTGCTACTTGTAGCATATACTTCATTTTGCATAATGGCTTTAACATTTACTTTACGTTCATTTAAAATATTATAACTAGTATATTCAATATCATATTTAAAGTCTACGCGTTGCTCTTTATCAACACCTTCCATGATCATAAAGTCATCAATAGGTATTGAGCTCTTCATGGTATAAATGCAACTAGGATTATTAGGTGCTGTATATAATATGTTGACATTAATCTTTCCTCTATACATAACCTTATCTTGACTTACATCTATTTGATCCATCATTACTGCGCAGTCTAATTGCACAACATTTTGCATATCTGGTTTGCCATCAGGCACTATAATATCACGCTCTTTTATTACTTGTACGCTCTCTTTTCTAGTCATGCTTTCTAATGTAACAGGCTTCCTTACAAGTTCCACTGCCATACTTTTCCCCCTCCTAAAAATTTATCTACAGCCCACTGTCAAATTTGGACTAACTATCTCTATTTACATATATATTCTTATCTTTCGTCCTTTATGCTAAAACTTTATCTTTAAGAATTATTCTTTATGCTCTATATTTATGCATTTCATGTAAGTCTTCATTTTTTCCTTAAACTCTTCTTCACTATCCCCAAATAGTGGTTTAGCTAACTCTCTCTCTATTTCTTCATCTGTCATTTGAGCAATATCTATTGGCTTTGTTTCTTCTTTATTCTGTTTCACTTCTATAACAGGTCCACCACGTCTACACTTACCTAATATTTCATACCCACCTAACCCATTAAACTTGGTAATAGTGTTTTCTATAGCTTCTTCTATAGGTAATACCTTATTAAATGGGCAGTGCGCAATTTTTTCTACTATAAATACTGGATCTAATGCATGAATCAAAACTCTTCCTGGCGAAGCTGCATAGTCTGCACCTGCTGCCAAAATGCCTTCAAAACAAGATTGGCATGCTCCTGCGAAAATAACCAATGAATCCATATTTTTAATGCTTCTAACTTTTTTAACAGCCTCAATAAAATAAGAAGAATTTCTATATTCATTTACATCTTGAAGGGACTTATAATTCTTGTTTAAAGAATCATGTCCTGTAAGTACTAAAATATCTGGTGAATATTTTTCTATTAAATATTTTATCTTCTTAGGCTGTTCAGATTCTGGTACATGTTCTCCTATTACATTTAACCCTAATGTTTCATAATACTTAAGACATAAATTCAAATAGAAGGAATCTCCATCTACATGGAGCACTGTACCAGTTTTCATCAAACTATGTGCCTTATCTTTTCCTTCCTCCACACGTTGTTTAATAATTTTCTCTACAGTCTGCTGAATTTTGTTCATTGTATCTGTTTCCTTATTTGTAAAACGCATGCCATCTGCTAAGACTAAATCACCTATTGGCGCATCAGCTACTACACGATAAGAAACACCCTTTAGTCTTGCTGTCTGACTAGGTGATATATATGTTATGCGAAATAAAATGTCTTTATTATATGATTGTCGAACCACATAATCCCCTATGTTAAACATAAACTTGCACCTCTTTTAGGTATTTTATTATTATACTTATTATAAAAAATCTCGTCCTATTCTTACTATCTAAAAAAGAGTGGGGAAATAGGGTATCAAAATAGGTCCGCTGAGGTAGTGGTATTTTGCCACCCTAGGAGGCGAGTAAAGAAAAAGATAATGTAATCATCTTGATAGTAAGTGTAGAAATTGATGTACTTAGAGTATTAATATACTTGTATGTAAATGCTAAAAGGGTGTCGCAAGAATTAAATTGCGACACCCTTTTTTTCTTATATTTACTTTTATTCATTAGGTGTTAAGACGTATAGGAAACCGGTTTGATCATCACTACCGTCTAGGATTATGCTGGTGTTGTATATTTCGTAGCCTTCTTTTTCTAGGAGAATGCTATAGCTTCCTAGAGTTAGGGTTGCTTTGTATGGTGTTGTTCCTTTGTTGACACCATTAATATATACTTTAGCACCTGATGGATCTGTTGCAATATCTATTGTCTTTGTTTCACCCGTTGCTGCTGTATTATTTTCTTCTCCTTGAGATGTTGAAGTGCTGTTATTTGATGTATTGTTTGAACTATTATTACCTTGTGACGTATCTGTTAAAGTAGTGTTTTCATCTTTTTCATCTTCAGGCTTATCGCTCTTAAGAACTACTTTAATCGTTTGATTAGGCTTTGAAAGCACAATTTGTTTTGACCACGTTTTATAACCTTCTGCTGTAATTTTAAAGGTATAAATGTCTTGTGGTAACGATATTTTTTCACCTTTAGTATAAGTTTTATTGTTTATATTAATTGTATAGTCTTCCACATCTGTATTAGCGACTACTATGTTTACATTGGTATAGGACCTGTTTACACTATTTAACGAAAGCTCATACACTTCGCCTGGTGCCACATCTATTTCTTCAATAATGTCATTATACCCTTTGATGCTGACAACGACTTTATGCTTTCCTGCTGTAACTTCTATAGGCATTGTTAATTCACTTAAAGGAATCATTCTATTAATGTCTAATTCTAATCGACCCTCACGACTAGGGATATTCATTACCTTAATGCTTCCTCCTGCTTTTTCTAATTTGATGCTTAATATTTTTTCATCAATACCTTTAACAGTAACAATATCATAAGCACTAATATCTTCTATTTTAGCTTCATGATCTTCTGCATTTAATACTATGACATTTTTATCATATGTATAAGTCCTATCAAATAACTTTACTTCCTGTGCTTCTTTACTTACTTTAACGCCACTTACCTTTTCTTTAGTCCAAGCTTTGCTTGATTTAGTAATGGAAACTATACGTTCTTTATTTTCTTCATAAACAATCTCTACAACGTCACCTTTTTCAATAGAAGCTAGTGGAATAGTTCTCCCATAAGCATCTGCAAATTTAGTTGTACGATCAATCGTCTTCACAAATTCTACGCAGCTATCCATATCCATTGCACTGATTGCTTCTTCTGTTATATCTGTAACTACTGCCAGTATAGTTGTAGTGTATTCAACTTTTTCTAGGGTTTCTTCTTTCTTTAAGCTACTTTCTTGAATTGTAGATTTTGCATCTTGCCCCACATAATGCTTAATTCCTATAAACATAGCTATCATTAAAATAATCAACCCCACTACAGCTGTAGCTATCATACCTATTACAAAACTCTTATTATTTCTCTTCACTCTAGCCCTCCTTTTAGCACAGTCAGTAACCTTACATATTTATCTTAATTTTAACCACTTCAATTGAAATGTCAATAAATCTAACTATGCAAATAAGGTGTTGCCCATCTTACTTGCAACACCTTATTTATTACCATGTACTTATTAACTTAGCTGTAGTCAATTGCCTATCTTTATAAACAAGCATATTCTCCCATTTCTGCTCAAACATACTGTAGTTCCAACGTCTTTTTGAACTAATATATTTGTAGCATATGCTGTTATATTTCTCAGGATAAATCATCATAAACTTTAGCAATCTAAATTCGTTTTCTGATAATGTTCTTACGCTATTATATGCTTCTATAAGTTCATATAATATCTCATTATCCCAATCGTTTTTCTGCATAATTTTAGATAAAATATGGGCTAGATCCAGAATCTGAATATCATAACCACATATATCAATTTGGCTAATTATGTATGTGTCCATGTCTGTTTTATTAACTGTATGATACGTGTAATCCTTATGCGCTATTAGTTTCTTTGCCTTAACTTCATCAATAAGTTTCTCCACCAATTCATAGTTAATCATATCCAGTGCCATTTCTTCCAATCGGCGATACTCTTCTACACTATCTAGAAACATAATTTCAAAATTTGATTTCTGTTTAAGGCATAACATATTTTTCTTAAGCTTTGCATTTTCATTCATACGTTTACAATAATATTCATAGATATTCCTGATTTTTACTGTTTCTACATCTCTTATCTTACTTTCTACCCTTCTGCAAGCTTTATGGAAACGGGCTAACACTAATACTGTCTCTCTAAGGTCCTTCAAATCTTTGAAATCCGTTTCATCACAGTTTACATGTTCCTGCATAATGTAACACTGCCCGTTAGCTATTGCAAAAGGACTTTTTTTCTTAGTAGTGAAGATAGCATTGATCTCCTCAAATCCATTATCTTTCAGATGGGTGTCGACCTCGTAATCAAATAGTATTTGCTCTCTAGGCAAGTCTACCTTTCTAAGCATAAATTTTCCACGGTTTGTGTCTAAATAGTAGTTACTGCGTATATATTGTAATTTCTTCACGCTAATGTCGTACTGTGCTAACAACTCCCTATTTAATGGTCGCACAACGTTCTCCCCCCATCCGGCACTTTTTATTTTAATCACATTAAGTTAATTCTCGTCTTCTTATTTATATGTGTATAATAGCTAAAAAATATCTACTTTGGTAAAAAATATAAATTCCCATTTTTTTACTCATAGCATTTATTATATAAACATATTTTATAGGGTTTCATATTATCACTTGTGTGATATAATTACTCTTGTTATGTATTAATAATATTTTAAAAGTAAGAAGGTACGGGTAATGAAACGAAAAGGTTGGCTTATTCCTATCCTCGTATTTGTTGTATCTTTTATCTGTCTCATTTTTTATCAACAAAGACAAGACAGTACTACCTTCGCTGATACGACAAATATGACACCTATACTTTGGTCTAAATCGGCAGCTGATATTACCAAAGTTGATTACAAACATTCTGGCGAACAATTAGTAGCTAGTCGCGAAGGTGATAAGTGGTTCATTTCAGAACCTATTCAAGCTCAAGGTGATGCACTTTATATTTACAATGTCATCTCAGCATTCAAAGAGCCCCTCTTTGAAGATGTCATTGAAACATCTCCATCTAACTTGGAAATTTATGGTATTAATAAACTTTCTTCTTCTATTACACTTTATGACAATGAAGGTAATGAATATATTCTTGTTAAAGGAAATGCTATAAATGCTTTAACAGATTATGTTTATGCACCCCTATCTGACACTGTTTATACAATATCTCATAATGCTTTTAGTACATTAAAAACAGATATCAATAGTTGGAGAAACAAAGACTTACTTAACTTCAGTGAGAATAATATCAAAGAAATTAAACTTACTTTAGATGGGCAAACCCACATTATTACACCAGAGTATGCAGGGACAGAGCCTCAAACTCAACTGTTCTTTAAAGCTCAAAATTTAAATACTGCTACTGTTACTAATTTCGTTTCCTATTTATCAAGTAGCAAAATCCAAAAATTCATTACAGATACTCCAGACTCAGCTATTTTAGAAGCATATGGTTTCACTAAACCATCCCTTAAAGTAACTATCACACTTAAAGATGGTTCAACTACTAGTTTAACTATGGGTAATGTAATGAAAAATGAAAATATGTGTTATATCAAACATGATAGTTCAGATAGTATTTTTGGTATTACATATTTTGATTTATCTCAGCTTAAAGTAACCCCTACAACTCAAACAACAAATGTAGAAAAGGTTGATAATAGCTCAGATGTAACAACTACCTCAGCTATTAAAAATTAGGTCACTAGATGAGAATTTTAACAATAAATAAGCTCTCTTTATAACAAACAGTATTTTTACTGCCTATTATAAAGAGAGCTTAGTTTTTATTGAATCTCTATTACATTTTTTCGTATTCAGTATGACAATATTGAATTAAAAGCTCACTATCATTTTCTTCAGGATTTCTAATAACCTTTTCTAATACTTTATCTAATAATTCTCCAATAACTTTTCCTCTTGGAATACCTGATTCAATGAGGTCTTGTCCTGTAATGGCAAGCATTGCCTTATTATATGGTTCATTGTTTGCAATGATTTCTTCTTTAATCTCACGTTGAAGTTTAATACCTTCTAATTTAGGTGCTAACATCTCTGGATTTTGTGCTTTGACATCACTTTCTTGTACTAAAAGTAATAAATCAAATAACTCTGGTCCGATTTGTGTTAAGACATTCTTTACAAGTACTTTATTTATTTCATTACGAATGTAATAATCATGATATAAGATTAATGCACTAATTGACTTAATAGAGTTATTATCCATCTTTAAATCTCTTAATACTCTTTTTGCAATCTCAGCTGATTTAACTGGATGATTGTAAAAATGATCTATACCTTTATCATCAGTTGTTCTTGTTGTTATCTTACCAATATCATGTAAGAGTAATGTTAAACGTAATGTCACATCTGATGCTGAATTTTGCATAGCCACAATTGTATGTTGTGCCACATTGTAGATGTGATGTGGGTTATTTTGTGGTACTTCATAAGCTGGAATGAACTCTGGAATGATATATTCTAAAAGTTCTAATTCATGAAGTTCATTAATGTATTCTGGTCTAGGTGAAACGCAAATTTTAAGAAATTCATCACGAATACGTTCTTTACTAATATGTCTTAATAAATCTCTGCATTCACGAATCCCTGCAATTGTTTCATCTTCTATTTCAAAACCTAATTGCGCAGCAAATCTTACTGCACGTAATATTCTAAGGGCATCTTCTGTGAAACGCTCTACTGCATTTCTTACTGAACGAATGCAACCTCTTTCTATATCCTTCATCCCTTCATATGGATCTACGAATCCTCTTTCTGGGTGATATGCGATGGCATTCATTGTGAAGTCACGTCTTGATAAATCTAATGTAATATCCTCTACAAAGCTTACATTTTCAGGATGTCTAAAATCCTTATAATCACTTTCTATACGATAAGTTGTTACTTCAAAGTGTTCTTTATTTAAGATAACCGTCACTGTACCATGTTTAATACCAGTATCATAAGTTCTTTTAAAAACTCTTTTAATCTCCTCAGGTTTTGCTGAAGTTGTAATATCCCAGTCATTAGGCTCTCTTTGCATTAATAAATCTCTTACACATCCCCCAACAATATACGCTTCATATCCAGCTTCTTCGATACAACGAATAATCTCTAAGGCATCCTTTGGGATTTTATTATTATATTCTTTGTACATCTCTTTCTCCTTATTTTTATATCTATATTGCAAAACGTCTCATGTCATTATTCATGTGTCATAAATAATACGGCTTACTTATACCTAGTCATTCTAATCTAAGTATTGACCTTTATACATTTAATTATATCATAAAGGTCTTTTTCATGCGTTTTATTTTCCCCATAAAAAATGCTATGGATTAGCTTTCATGCATCCATAGCATTTTTTTATATTTACTAACTTTTATTTAAGCAAGTTACGCTCTGCATTTTCATAAATATGTTCTTCTACAATGATGCCATCTTCCATAGAAACAATACGGTCTGCAACTTGTTTAGCAAATTGCATGTCGTGAGTAATAATGAGCATTGCCATGCCCTCACCACTTAAACTTTTAATGACTTTTGCCACCTCTCCTGTTAAGGCAGGGTCAAGTGCTGATGTAGGTTCATCAAAGCACATTAATTCTGGTTTAAGTGCTAACGCGCGTCCAATGGCTACACGTTGTTTTTGTCCACCAGATAATTCACATGGATAGCTGTTTGCTTTATCTGCTAAATTTAAGAAAGTAAGAATTTGCATTGCTTCATCTTTGGCTCTCTCCGGTGAATATTTCAATACACGAATAGGTGCTTCTATTAAATTTTCTAATACATTCTTGTGTGGAAATAAGTTAAACCCTTGAAAAACAAGGCCGATATTACGACGGATTTCTCTAATCTCTTCTTTAGAGGCATATATACCATCTTTTAATAAATATTTACCACCAATTTGAATGCTTCCCTCTTGGCATTTTTCTAAGTAGTTCACACTTCTAAGGAAAGTGGTTTTACCGCCACCTGAGGCACCTACTACGACCACTATTTCTCCTGGTTTAACATGTAGGTTTACACCTTTTAAAACTTGTGTTTTTCCGTAACTTTTATATAATCCTTCTACCTTTAACATGTTAAAGCCTCCTATCTATAGTAATCGTATTTTTTCTCAATCCACGCCATCACTTTAGTGAGCACGAAGATTAATAATAAGTACACAACTGCTACGATTACTAATGGTAATAATGTAGCATCTCTATTGGTTGCTGTTTTTCCGATTTTTAATAAGTCATCAAATCCTACTGCGTATACTAAAGCTGTATCTTTAATAAGGTTAATGATTTCATTCCCCACTGGTGGAATAACACGTTTTAAAGCTTGTGGCAGGATGATTCTAAAGAATGTATCTGCTTTAGATAAACCTAAAACTTCAGCCCCTTCATATTGCCCCTCATCTATAGAATTAATCCCTGCCCTAAAGATTTCAGCAAAGTAAGCCCCATAGTTCAAAGTAAATGCTAAGATAACAGAAGGTAAACGTGGAATTTTGATTCCTATGATTGGAAAACCAAAGAAAATAAATATAATTTGAAGTAAAAGAGGTGTTCCTCTCATAATCAATGTGTAGCATTCCGTAATCTTACTAATAATCGTACTTTTAGATAAACGACATACTGCTACTAATATTCCTAACGGAATAGATAATACTAAAGTTAATAAAAATACTTGTAATGTGACACCCAGTCCATCCATAATCTGTGGCATCATCATTTTAGTGTATTCAAAGATATCGGGAATACTACTTATGAATGCTGCGATTTTTTGAAACGCTGCAACTATTATATCCACGCTAACTTCCTCCTTATTGTGTAATATCTTCGCCAAACCATTTCTCTGAGATTTCAGCCATTGTGCCATCTTCTTTAAGTGCTTTATATGTGTCATTAAGTGCTTCTACTAATTTTGTATCGCCCTTTTTCATGCCTACACCATATTCTTCTTCTCCAAAGTTCTCTGTAAGTATTTTAAATTTGCCTTCGCCCTTTTTGCTTATGTAATAGTTAACTAAAACTTCATCAGCTACTACAGCTTCTAAACGTCCTGCTTCTAAATCCATTAAAGCATCATTGTTATTTTCATAAGTTACAACTTTACCATCTTTAAATGTTTCCATGACTTCTGGCTGATTTTCTACAGCTTCTACAGCTGTTGATCCTGCTTGAGCACCCACAACTTTATTCGCTAAATCTGCTTTTGTATTAATTGCTGAATCTGCTAAAGTAATGATAATTTGTTGGTTTTTTAAATATGGTACGCTAAAGTCAACTTGTGCTTTTCTTTCATCATTGATGCTATAGCCATTCCAGATGAAATCAATGTTACCAGCCTCTAATTCTGCTTCTTTCATAGTCCAGTCAATTGTTTGAAACTCAATTTCCTTGCCAAGCTTTTCCCCAAAAGCCTTTGCAAAATCAACATCGAATCCTACAATATCCCCATTTTCATCTCTATAACCCATTGGAGGGAAATTGTCATCAAGCCCTACAATAAGTACGTCTTTATTTAAAGCTGTTGCTTCACTATCACTTACATTTGCTGAATTTGCTGCACTGCCTCCACAACCTACAAATCCAAATGCCATGCTACTTACCATAGAAAATACAACTGTATATTTACATAACTTTATTAATTTCATTTATTTTCCCCCTATTTAATTATTTTTTATTAATTACTTATCATTTTAGCGTGCTAAAGCGATAAAGTCAATCATTTTTTCACGCTACTTCAAGCTTATTCAACTATTTCCCTCTATATGCTCCAATATTTCCGAGTTTGAATTGTATAACTTTTCTGTCTTTAAATATATCATTTCTCTATCAAATAAAAAAGACTTATGTAATAAATTCATTACATAAGTCCTTATATTTTCTTAATTAAACTCTGCTGGAGTAACTCTATTTGTTTTTCTTGATAAATACTACTTTAAGATAATCTCCTTCTTTAAAACTATCAATAGTTTTAAAGTCTTTTGGTAAACTATACTCTTCTAAGATTGTATAACGATGCCCCATTTGTTTAAAGGCTGTATCAATAAAGGTTTTAAACTTTTTCATATTAAATGCAC
The DNA here is from genome assembly GCA_937935915.1 of uncultured Clostridia bacterium. Taxonomy (GTDB): domain Bacteria; phylum Bacillota; class Clostridia; order Lachnospirales; family Cellulosilyticaceae; genus Cellulosilyticum. Next base: position 5,885 of record CALGWE010000806.1, on the reverse strand, counting down.
TACAGTTTGTAGAAGCTACAATTGTTCCACCATCTTCTGTAATGGCAATAGCTTCTTTTAAAAGGTTTGTATAATCTTTAGAAGCACTAAAAGTGAATTTCTTAGAACGTGCAAAACTTGGTGGGTCTAAAACAACCATATCAAATTTAAGTTCTTTTTTAACTGCATATTTAAAGTATTTGAATACATCTTCTACAATGATATCTTGTTTTGTATAATCAATGTCATTCACGCTGAATTGTTCTCTTGTTTTACTTAAGCTGCGATTTGCAAGGTCTACGCTAGTTGTTTTGCTAGCCCCACCAGCTGCTGCAAATACTGAGAAGCCTCCTGTATATGAGAATGTATTCAGTACTGTTTTACCTTTTGCATAGTGATCACGTATACGTTTTCTTACCTCTCTTTGATCTAAGAAAATACCAACCATAGCCCCATCATCTAAGTAAATTGCAAACTGCTGTCCACTCTCTTTTACAATAAGTGGCCACTGAGGTACTTCACCCATTACGTAATCATGATCTTCAATGTATTTTCCTTCATTATCAAATCTTTTCTTTTGATAAATCCCTTTTACATCAGCTACTTCAAGTAAAGCATTAATGACTTCATCTTTGAAACTATAAATCCCTTCACTATACCAAGTTACGAGGTAATATCCTGCGAAATAATCAATAGTTAAACCACCGACACCATCACCTTCTCCATTAAATACGCGGAAGGCTGTTGTTTCAGTACTTTCATATAAATCCTTACGATAGTTTATAGCTGCTTTAATTTTTTTAGCAAAGAAGCTTTGATCGATTTTTTCATTTTCTTTATAGCTTAATACCCAGCCATAACCTTTATTTTGTTTACCATAGTAACCTTTTGCCATGAATTTATTTTTCTCATCAAATAAATTTACAATGACATCTTCTTTTTTTAATACCTCAATATTTGCAATAGCATCCTTAGCAATTAACGGATAGCCTTGTCTAATTTCTCTTGCAAACGCTGGCTTAATCTTAAGCTTTATTTCCTGTCTCATATTTTCATCCTTTATATTTAATATAGTATCTATGAATTAAGTATTTTCCTTCTTTTAAATGCAGTATTCTTATCCCTCAAATTTAGGCATTTTCATTTTATAAATTTGGATCTGCATTTTATCTAAATTTAGATATACTTTTAATCTAAATTTATTATAACACATATTCCTAAAATCATATTAGCCTACAATACTTAACACCTACGTTTAATACTATCTTATGAGCTTCTTATTAATCCAGCTTTCTCTCTACCCTCTATTAACTCTACGTTCAAGTTCTTCCCATTTACGGTCTCTTAACTGTGTAATGGTTTGAATATCTTCATCTGTTAAATGTTTAAAGCGTGCTTGTTTTTTAAGATACGCTTCTATACTTGAAAAGTTCTTCACAGTTTTATTTAAGGTATATTCATCATTTTCATATTCTGCCAAATACCACAACCCACATTCTATAGCTTCCCTCGCAATGGCGATTGTATCACTACTAGCAATGCCCCAGCCCGTTGGACAAGGCGCGGCCACATGAATATATGCTGCCCCTCTTACTTTGCTAGCTTTTTCTACCTTACGAATATAATCAGGAATGTTTCCAATGCTTGCTGTGGCTGCATATTTAATTTTATGCGCAGCAATAATATCGAACATATCTTTCTTTACATTTTGACTGCCATGAATATGTTCCCCTGCTGGTGAAGTCGTTGTCTTTGTGCCATAAGGTGTCAGCGAACTTTGTTGAATTCCTGTGTTCATATAAGCTTCATTATCATAGCAAATATAAATAATGTTATCATCTCGATCGATGGCACCTGATAAAGATTGAAGTCCAATATCTGCCGTTCCACCATCTCCTGCAAATCCTACTACATTTACATCTTTTAGTCCCAATGCTTTGGCCGCTACTGCTACGCCAGAAAGCATTGCACCTGTACTTGCAAAAGGTGAAATAAGTGCATTCATACCAAAGCAAAGCTGAGGATAAACAAAGCCAACAGCTGACATACATCCAGCCGGTACGACTACAAAAGTATTTTCACCTAATGTTTTAAGCGCTAAACGTACAGCTAAAGAACCTCCACATCCTGCACAACCTTTATGTCCATAAAAATATTCTTTTTCATCTAATGCTACTGCCATGTCTATCCCTCCAATCCTATGTATTTCACACGCTCAGTATAACTTGGGGTAATATCATTTTGGATTATTTCTTCTAAGTCTTTAAAAATCTGTACAACTTCTTCCTTCTTGATATCTTTACCCCCAAGTCCACCAACATAATTCGTTAATTTTGTATTGATACCATAAGTCGCAGAAACTACATTTGTAAATACGGTACCTTCTGCGCCGAAAGAAATATCTTTTTCTAGTACAGCTACTGCTTTTGCCTCTTTTAAAACAGCTGCAATCTCATCTCCAGGGAATGGTCTCATATAACGAATTTTAAGTAAGCCTACTTTTTCTCCTTGCTTTCTTAATTCATCTACCACATCTCTTACTAATCCTGTAATACTGCCTAGTGTTACAATAATGCGCTCAGCATCTTCACATTTATAAGCTTCTATTAAACCACCATACTTTCTACCTGTAATTTCACCATAAGTTTGATCTATTTTTTCAATGACTTCTTTAGCTTTTAACATAGCTTGCTGCTGTTCATATTTGAAACCTAAGTTATGAAGCGGTGAAGCCGTAAAAAATAAATTCTTAGGTGCTTTTAAATCCATTTTATGTTCTAGATTAAATGGTGGTAAAAATTCTGCAACTTGCTCCTGACTAGGAACTTCCACACTTTGATAAGTGTGGGTTAAAATGAAACCATCTAAATTCACCATTACAGGTGTTAAAACTTCTGGATGCTCTGCTAAAGCATAAGCTGCTAAAGTCATATCTAAACTTTCTTGGGCATCTTCCACATAAACTTGAATCCAACCACTATCTAATAAGGAAAGTGAATCCCTTTGATCACCAAATATATTCCAAGGTAAAGCTACACTTCTATTGGCATTCATCATTACAAGTGGCACACGCCCACCACTGGCATAATGTAAAACTTCAGCCATATAAAGTAACCCTTGAGAAGAAGTCGCTGTAAAAGTTCTGGCACCCATCACACTGGCTCCCATTACTGCTGATAGGGCTGAATGCTCTGATTCTACATACATATATTCTGCATTAAGTTCTCCTTTTTCCACCATTTCAGCTAAGCGCTCAACAACGATAGTTTGTGGTGTAATAGGATAAGCTGCAACAACTAACGGCTGTGCTAATTTAACGCCAATGGCTACAGCTTCATCTCCTGAAACAAATTGATACTCCTTTTGATTTTCTGATGTATTAGTCATTGTCTTTCGCCCCCTCTAATATAAGTTCAATACAGCCTTTCTTACATTCCTTCTGACAGATGCCACAGCCTTTACAAAATCTATAATCAATCTTCATCTCATTTCCTTCTTTATAAATAACACCTTCAGGACAGACCATATAGCACCAATTACAATGAATACACTGCTCATTATGAATAACAGGTCTCTCACTTCTCCAGCCTTCCATTGTTTCAGTAAGTAACATGGCCTGCCCATAAGTACCACAAGGTAATTCCTTACTACTTTTAATTTTAAAATCCTTATTTACCTCTGGTCTGTTCATTTATTTTCCTCCTCCCTCTAAACTATCATAGGTTTCAAAATATGTGATGAGTGCCTCGTTTTTTTGCGCAATTTTAGGAGCCAAATCATAATGTATTGCAGCCTTTAAATTCTCTAATGTAACTAATCTACTTTTCACAACTAGTGCTGCTAACATAGTTGTATTTGTAATCGGTCTTCCTAAATAGTGACGTGCCACAGGTTCTGCATTAAAAGTAATGATCTTTTCATTAATGCTGCCATCTTCTAGTACATTATATTTTTCAGGTGTTGCTGTATTAAGTAATAACTTTCCATTTTCTTTAAGTCGTTCAAGTAAGTTAGGTGTGTATAAACTCTCATCTAATACAACGAAATAATCTGCTTTTACACTTTGACTTCTATCACGAATAGGTGCATCATTAATTTTCGTATATGCAAATACGGGTGCACCTCTTCTTTCAGGTCCGAAGCTTGGAAAACTTAAACTATGTTTCTTACCATATAAACTTGCTGCAATCCCTAATATTCGAGAAGAGGTGAAGGCACCTTGCCCACCTCTTCCTAAAAATATAACATCTATCATGATTTATGCCCCTTTTCTCAAATCTACTAAACGTTTTGCCTTATGAGTTGCTCTTGGCAATTCTCCATCGTCTAATATGATGACATCTTTAGGTTTAACGCCTAATTTCATCTTAATCTCGTAAATCACTTGATTTTTTAATGTTTCTTTATCTATATCTATGCCTTCACGTCTTTCTACTTCTACTGTGAATTTAGTAATGTGTCTATCTTCTACAATGTTGACACGATATTCACCTGTTAAAGTATCAAACTTACGAATCACATGTTCAATATCACTTGGGAATACATTTACACCACCAGCTATAAACATATCATCAATACGTCCAACAACTTTGATACGTTTTAAAGTACGACCGCATGCGCATTTTTCGTTAGTATAAGTTACAATATCTCCTGTTCTAAAACGAATCATTGGTCTTACTTCTTTACGAAGTGTGGTGAGTAACATTTCCCCTCTTTCTCCTTCTTTAACAGGTAATCCTGTTTCTTGATCTACGACTTCAACTAAAACTTGATCTTCGGCAATGTGAATGCCATCATGTTCTTCACATTGTGCACCACAAGCTCCAAATATATCTGAGATACCATAGAAGTCAAATACTTCTGCATCCCAAAGTTCTTCAATCGCTTGTCTTGTTGCTGGAATAGATCCTCCAGGTTCACCAGCTACAATAATACGGTTAATCGCTAAATCTGTAGCTGGATTAATGCCTTTTTGTTTAGCTGCTTCTCCTAAATACCATGCATAAGATGGTGTGGTCCAAATAACCGTTGGTTGATATTGCTGAATAATAAATAATAAACGTTCTGCTGGAAGTGTCCCACCCCAAATACATAAAGCCCCAAGATTTTGTGCCCCTATTACATCAGGCCCACCTACAAAAAGTGAGAAGTTTAAAGCATGAATGTAACGATCATTTGGTCTCATGCCTGCTTGCCAAAATAGTCTACTTTCAATATTTTGAAATTCGTCAAAGTCCCGTTTACTAAATGGACTTGCTGTAGGTGCACCTGTCGAACCACTTGAAGATGAAATAAATACAACATCTTTTTCTGGTCTCACACATAAATCTCCAATGATAGGTACTGCATCTTGTCTTTCGCGTACATCATGTTTTGTTAAAATAGGGAATTTAAGAAGGTCATCTAATGATTGTAAATCATCTGGTGTGACCCCTGCTTCTTCAAATCTTTTTCTATAATAAGGTGAGTGCTCATAAGCCTCTGTAATTTGCACTTTAAGTTGTTCAAGTTGATAAGCTTCTAATTCTTCTCTTGGTATAGTTTCTATTTCTTCATTCCAATATTTTTTACTCATAAAAAATCCCTCCAACTAATAAAGTCAGTATTTTTTAGGAATAAACGAAAAAACTACTTTCTTGATAAGAAAGCAGTCTTAAATATCGGCTATGCTTTCTCATCTTTCAAATCATTTATGAGCCCCATAAATAATTTGTAGGAATTAGCACCTTTGAATTATACGTCTATAATTCTGGTTGCCGGGCTTCTTAGGGCCAGTCCCTCTGCCTCTCTAGATAAGAAATAGTTTATTCATTTTTATTTCCTAGTTCTTTTATATGTTTAGAAGTATATAACTACAGTATTAAATTGTCAACAATTTTCCTACTATTTTTATATTTTTTATAATA
>CALGWE010000805.1:0-7092 GCA_937935915.1 uncultured Clostridia bacterium | reverse complement strand
CACTAATATTACATGTGATTTTTCTTTTTATTAAAATATCTGATCCCTAAATGTATTTCTTTATCTATATTTTTTATTTATATCTCTTTATTTATATCTTTTTATATGTATAACTTATCAATATTTTTATATCTCTATCTTTTTTTATGCCTTAACTAATTCTTTATTTCTTCTAACGCGTGCTTGGAATTTCTCTGAGGCAAAGAGTAATGAAATCCCTATACCTAAAGCAAGTGTAATGATTGCCACTACTGCTTGTCCGCCAAATGCGAAACCTGATGCTTTAAATACTGGTACCACTGAACCAACTACTAATCCTAAGATTGCAAAGAAAGTAAGCTGTTCATTTGTTCTAAGGCAAATATCAATTAATTTTGCCCCACCTAAAAGCCCAATTAATACACCAATTCCTACAAAGAATAAAACAGGAATATTAAATGTAGAGATGGCATTTAATACACTTGTATAAACACCTAATACCACTAAAATAAGTGAACCACTTACTCCTGGTAATATTGTACATGCTGCGGCAATGGCACCACATACTATCAGTTTAATTGCTGTCCCTAATGTAATCGTTGTAATAAGCGTGTCTACTGCTGCCTCATCTTTACTTAAAAAGCTCATACCTACCATAATTGCCATGGCAATGACAAAAGGAATCAGGCTTACTACTTTAAATTCTTTAACAGTGGCACGTTTATAAATCATTGGAACACTACCGATGATTAGTCCCATGAAAAAGAAGTTAACTGGCATTGGATGTGTTTCCAATAAGTAACCGATTAATTTACTAAATAAGATAATGCCAGCTCCTGCACCTAAACCGATTGGTATAAGTAGCATTAAGCTCTTCTTAAACGCTTTTGTGAAATTACTTACAGCACTAATGAGTTCATCATAAATATTGAGGATAACAGCCATTGTTCCACCGCTTACGCCTGGAATAATGTTAGCAATCCCAATAATTGCGCCATAAATCATATTCCAAATAAACTCCATGTGATTTTCGCTCCTTTAATAATATCCTTATAAATATTTTCTATTTACAATTCTCCTTATTATACAATAGTTTCCCTTATTGGGGTAGCTAAATTTTTTTAATGAGAGGAAATTATTCCTTATATTCCTCTTTCCTTTTTATGTTATAATATTAAAATATTGTATTTTTAACGGAGGTTCTTATGAATTTTGTTGCAATCGACTTTGAAACGGCTAACGAAAAACGCAATAGCCCTTGTTCTCTCGGTTTAACCATTGTACAAGATGGCAAAATTGTAGAAGAAAAATATTGGCTGATTCGCCCAAAAGAAATGCGCTTCACACCTATGAATATTATGATTCATGGTATTCGTCCAAATGATGTAATAGATGCGCCTGAATTTGATGAACTTTGGCCAGAGATTTTACCATACCTTGAAAATAATCTTGTAGTAGCTCACAATGCTTCTTTTGATATGAGCGTATTACGTGGCACCTTAAACTTATATGACATACCATTTCCAAACCTTAGATACTGCTGTACTATGGTTATGTCACGCCACTTCTTCTGCTACTTACCAAATGCTAAACTGAATACTGTTGCCAATCACTTAGGCTTTAGCTTCAATCATCACCACGCCTCAGCCGATGCGACAGCCTGCGCCTACGTCTTTTTAGAAATCGCAAAAGAAGTTGGAACCACAGACTTAAGTCTTTTAAGTGACACAGTAGGCTTCAATATTGGAACCCTTTACGAAGGCGGCTACACACCAGCCGGATCACTAGGCATCGGAAAGGTTTCAAAACGCCGCGAACAATTAGAAGAGAAAAAGCCAGAGGTCTTTAATGACACAGATTATTTCAAAGACAAACTTGTAGCCTTTACCGGCCCACTCCAATCAATGGCACGCCACGAAGCCATTGGTATCATTGAAAAATTAGGTGGTGACTACACACCATCGGTGACGCTCAAAACAAATCTTGTCATCACCAATGTCAAAGACCCATTGAATCTAGACCCAGACCAAATGAGCACCAAACTCCACCGCGCCATGACCCTCATCCAAAGAGGCCAAAAAATCGACTTCATGAACGAAGCAGAGTTCCTCAAACTTGTAAAACCTTCTTCGTAATCTAATAAATAATTATTAAGTCTTAAGTCATACATCAAGACTTAAACTTTAAATTTACACATATACTCTAACAAACACATAAAAGGGCTAATGAAATCTTCATATTCATTAGTCCTTTTCATTTTCTATCAATTCACTATAGCAACAATTGCTAGTCACCATCTTATGCACAAAAAACCTGCTAGTACAGCCTCTCTCTACTAACAGCTTTTACTTTCACTTCTTCCCTCTCTAGCAAGTTCTACTCCACCAACAGTTTTTTCCTTCTCTTCTTCGTCTTCCAGCAAGTTGCACCTAAGAGAAGTGGGAGTAGTCGCTGATACTAATCTACCTCTGGAGTAATTTTATGATAGTCTTAATGAAGATAATCAATGCGCTTTTAAGTCGAGTGTCTGAGCGAAGCGAGTTTTCGACTGCCCACTTGATTATCAAATTTAGACTATCACCAATTACGGAAGGTGTAGTTAGTAGCAATGACACTACCGCTAGCTATTTTGTATAACCTACACTATTTATGCAAGTTTACGTTTTCCTTCAGAAGCTTCTGTACCGTTTTCTTTAAATACTACTTTAAGTAAAACTGGTGTAATGATTGTTGTAATAACAACCATGATTACGATTGGTCCGAATTGTACTGTACTTAATAATCCAAGTGCAGCACCTTTACTTGCTACGATAAGTGCAACTTCACCACGTGAAATCATACCTGTACCAATTTGAATTGATTCACGATTTGTGTAACCACATACCTTAGCACCTAATCCACAACCTACAACTTTTGTAACAATCGCCATTGCTAAAAGTACAAATGCGAAAAGAATAATTGATGGTGTCATTTGTGGGAGGTTAACTGTTAAACCAATACTTGCGAAGAATACTGGTGATAAAAGAATATATGACATGATTTCAAAACGTTGTATAATATATCCTTTTTTGTCTGTATTAGAAATAATAAGACCTGCAATGAATGCACCTGTAATATCTGCTACACCGAAGAATTCTTCAGCAATGAATGCAAGTAATAAGCAGAATACGAATGCCACAATAACGAATCTTCTTTTGTTGTGTTCTTCTTCTGTCCAGTTTCTGTAGAATTTATAGAATCCAAATCCAACAATACCTGAGAAGATGAAGAATAATACAATCTTCATAAGTACTAATACGATATCAACTTCACTATCTGCCATACTTGTAATAATTGTTAATGCAACGATTCCTAAAATATCATCTATAATGGCTGCGCCTAAAATTGCATTTCCTGCACGAGTTGAAAGTTTACCCATTTCTTTAAGTGTTTCAACTGTAATACTTACAGATGTTGCTGTTAAAATAACACCAATGAAAATATTTTGTAAATAAATTGGTGTTGTTGCACTTGCTAAATCTCCTTTATTGAAGATTACTGCAACTATGAATCCACCTATTAATGGGAAAAGTACACCTAATAATGCAATAACAAATGCTGCTTTTCCTGATTTTTTCATTTCTTGAATATCTGTCTCTAACCCGGCTGTGAACATGAGTGCAATTACGCCTAATTCTGCTATTTGTTTGATAAATTCTGTTTCTTGCAATACATTAAAAACAGCTGGTCCTAAAAGTAGCCCCGCAAGTAATGCACCTACTACCTGTGGCATATTAAATCTTTTAGTTAAAAGACCAAATAATTTTGTGCTGATTAATATAATTGCTAAATCAAGTAAATAATGATAAGACATTTTTGTCATCTCCTATATAATATTCATGATACGCAAAATTTTTATCTTTTTTGCGTTTACATAAGCCTCATTTAGTATAATAATAGAATTACTATAAGTAAAATGAATTATTTTGATTGTATCAATTAAATTCTTTAATACTATTTTAGAAGGGAGTCGAAAATGCTAGATGAATTAAAAACTTTTATGGCTGTTGTAGAAGCCAAAAATTTCACCAAGGCAGCTGAAAAAGTTAATCTTTCACAGCCCAGTGTCAGTGTACATATTAAAAATCTAGAAGCTTATTTTGGCACGCAACTTATTACACGTTGTACAAAACAAAAAAAATTGTTAATTACGGATAGTGGGAAACTTTTATATCGCCGTAGCAAAGAGCTTATTTCTTTACTTGAAATGACTGAAGAAGAACTTAAAAGTCTTTCAAATAGTCCTAAAGGACATTTACGTATAGGAGCAAGTCTCACCATTGGGGAATGTTTGCTACCTCACTTTTTAGGTGAGTTTTGTGCCAAGTATCCAGACATTGAAATTGAAGTCATTATAGGCAATACCACTGAAATTACGAGTATGGTCAAGGCTTTTAAAGTAGACCTTGCCTTTATTGAGGGGAATATTCATTCAGATAGGCTATTGCAGCATTATGTTTTAGAGGACCCTCTTGTCCTTATCGCGCCAAAATCTAGTGCTTTGCCTAAGCATATTGTAGACTTTAGCTTACTTCAAAATCAGAGATGGATTACAAGTGAATATGGTTCTGGGCTTCGAGAAGCGCTAGATTACTTCTTAACTAGTCACCACATTGTGCCAAGATCTAAAATGGTCTTTAATAGTAATCTGGCCTTGCTTCAAGCTGTGAAAAATAATCTGGGGATTGCCTTAATTTCTACCCATGTTTTACTCACCCAAAATATCTCTGAATCTAATTTAAAAGTGATTGTATTAGGTGGTAATGTGCACTCTACTTTCTCCTATGTCCTTCCAAAAGAGGTGCGACCTTCTAAGCCGACCTGCATTTTCCTAGACGAATTCAAGCCATACATGGAAAAGATATACGCGAAAATAGATAGTATTTATTCACAAAAAAGTACTTATATAATTAAATAATAATGTAAAAATAGGATACTCTAAAAAGATATCCTATTTTTATTTTTGTCTATTTATATTCTCTCAATTCCTTACTTATTTTATACCATTTAACAAGTATTCAAATTTTTCTCCCATTAATAAAGAAGAAACTCATCACACATTCATTAATGCATCAAATTATTTTCTAACTAAAGTAATGCAATGACTTCATCTAAAGAAGCTAAAATATAATTTGCATTCCCTTTCATTTCTTCATCTGGTATTACTAAATCCGGAATACATACAGTGAGCATACCACCTTTTTTACCAGCTTCAAGCCCTAGTCTAGAGTCTTCTAAAACTAAAGTACGTGCTGGATTTGCACCAAGTCTAGTAGCCACCTTTACGAAGATTTCTGGATTAGGTTTAGATTCCACGACTTCATCACCACAAATAATATCATCAAAGCGTTCTTTAATTCCTGCCATCTCTAAATAATTAAGGGCCTTTTCCCTTTGACTTGATGTGGCTACTGCCTTTTTTATCCCTTTAGCTTCTAGGGCTTCTAAAAGTTCTAAAAGACCTTTTTTGATTTGAATCCCTTCACTTCTAACCATTTCATTTGATAAATCACGTTTCATTTGTTCAATTGCTTTATACGGTAATTTAGCACCAAAAATTTCTTTTAAAGTCTTTTCAATATAACGGCTATTTCTCGCTACAATTTGTGTATAGATTTCCCATGTCATTTCATAACCATGTGATTTTGAAGCTTCTTGCCAAGCCTTATAATAAATACGTTCTGTATCAAAGATTAAGCCATCCATATCAAAAATTACTAGTTCTATATTTGCCATATTTTTCTCCTTTTTCCTATCTTCCGCATTATTATTATGCTTATTGACAGTTTATTGCTTTCAAGCTACTATGAGTATAACATATTTAACTAGTGGAGGCATATTCATGAAAAGAGCTGATTATATTTCGTGGGATGATTATTTTATGGGAATTGCCCTTTTAGCTGCTAAGCGTAGTAAAGACCCTAGTACACAAGTTGGGGCATGTATTGTGAGTGGAGAAAACTCTGAGAATCATAATACGATTTTAAGTGTAGGTTACAATGGTTTGCCTATCGGATGTTCTGATGATCTCTTTCCATGGGAGCGTGAAGGCAACCTTCTAGATACAAAATATCCTTTTGTTGTACATGCTGAATTAAATGCTATTTTAAATGCCCGTGGTAAATCACTTTCTGGTGCTAAAATTTATGTGGCACTTTTCCCATGTAATGAATGCTGTAAAGCAATTATTCAGTCTGGTATTCGTGAAGTTATTTACCTTTCTGATAAATATAGTGAAACAGATGCGGTTAAAGCTTCTAAAAAAATGTTTAGTGCCGCTGGGGTGAAGCTGACTCAACTTAAGACGGACACAAAACAAATTACTTTATCTTTTAATATAGAAGATATTTAAATAAAATTCCCTAAGTCTATATAAAATAGATTTGGGGGATTTTATTTTAAATAAAAACTTCCTTTTTATCTTAATCTTGTTATAATAAAGAAAATGTTTTAATCATAATTCAAATTATTAAGGAGGAGTTTAATGACAGGACTACTTATTAAGTTCTTTATTAAAAATCATACAGAAACTAAACTGCCTAGTGTACGTGAAGCCTATGGACGTCTTGGAAGCATTGTAGGTATACTCGCCAATCTCATTTTATGTACAACAAAAATAGGGGTAGGGTTCTTATTTAATAGTATTTCCATTTTAGCAGATGGTTTCAATAACTTATCTGATGCTGGCTCTTCTATCGTTACCTTAGTAGGCTTTAAACTTTCAAGTAAACCAGCTGATGAGGATCATCCCTTTGGTCATGCCCGCATTGAGTATATCTCTGGACTTATTATTTCATTTATCATCTTCCTCTTAGGGTTTGAGCTGATCAAATCTTCAGCCCATAAGATTTTACATCCTGAGCCACTGGTAGTCACAAGCCCTATGATTTTTGTATTAGTTTTTTCTATCGTCTTAAAATTATGGCTTAGTTACTTTAATCATAAACTGGGAAAAATCATTAATTCTTCTACACTAGAAGCTACAGCTGTAGATAGTCGAAATGACGTTGTAGCTACATTAGCCATCTTAATTGCCATTATCATTGCACATTTTACAAATCTGCAACTAGATGG
>CALGWE010000804.1:0-7720 GCA_937935915.1 uncultured Clostridia bacterium | reverse complement strand
ATGATTGGTTCTGGCATGCCTTCCATACTAACTGGTTCGCATTCATTACAGCCACATATTGGCTCAGGAAGATTAGCATATGGAGGGAACATATCTTTAAGAACTACTTCAGCAACAATTACTGCACTTGCACCGATAGCTAATGTGCCAATGTTAACACCATCTTGGAAGTTACATTTTACTCTTTTACCATTAACCCATGTACGTAATATACATACATTACCTAAAAAAACATCTGTTACTCTTACATTATTTAATATAGCATTACCTCTATTTGTTACTGTAATTGTATAGTTATATGGTACGCCTACCCTAACTGGATTTAAACTTGCTACTTTTGCAATGCTAATTGCTGGATGATCTAATTCTACAGCAATGATATTTGTAGGACTTGTTTGTGTTTCACTAGCATATACAGTTGTGAAATTATTTGCGATTTGACCATTAGTAGGTTCGCTTGCCACTTGTACATCAAAAGTTAATGTAACTGTTTTGCCAGCTGGAATTGTAGCAACCGTAACACCTTTTGTAATATTCCCAGGTATAGCTGCGCCATCTTGTCTTAAATTACCTACATAAGTTAAATTTGAAGGAAGTGCATCTGTTACAACAATATTTGTTGCTGCAGCACTGTTAGGATTTGTAATACTTAATGTATAAGTATAAGTATCTCCTACTTTAGTAGTCGTTACACTTGATGTTTTAGCTAACCCTAATTTACCTACAGAAACGTTTGCTGTAGACATATTATTATTAGGGTTCATATCAGGTTCTGCACTTCTTACTGATGCAGTATTTATAAGTGTACCTGCTATATTAGTTGCTACACTACCTCTTAATAAAATGTTTTTCGTCATACCAGCTGGTAATGTACCAATATTTAAACTACCCATCCATGTATTCCATGTTGTACCATTGTTTAAACTATATTTTGCATTACTAATTGTTGCTGGAATATTGTCTGTTACAACAACCTTTGTTGCTGTAGTCATACCAATATTTTGAACATTTAACGTATAATTTACTGTGCCACCTGGTACTACAAAAGATACTGCTGCGGTCTTTGTAATAGCAAGGTCTACAAAGTTTAGAACTTCCATGTGAGATACGTTAGGCTGGTTTGAATAGCTATCATAAATATCATTTTGTATAGGTGCATAGTCGTAACTCATTGTTGAACGATTATCCATAACACCAGATTCTGATTTACTTTTAACATTTGCTTTAAAGCTAATCATTACTCTACCTCCTTATTAAAGGCTCTCAAAAGACAACCCCTCTTACAATATCATATGATTAATTTCTTATTTTTGTACCAAAAATACCTATTTTTTATGTTTTTTTACGTTAAATGCATAGATTGAATATTCAAATTTTTTATTGTATCATTAAGTTACCAATTTCTACTCTAATCTTCAAGGAGGATGTTATATGTTAACTTCTAAGCAACCTATGATTGCACTTACATTTGATGATGGACCTATAGAAAATAAAAGCTATGGCTATGAAGTTTTAAATATTTTAAAGCAGTATGGGCTTAATGCCACTTTCTTTTATTGTGGCTCACAAATTAATGATGAAACTGCAAAGGAAATTGCTTATTCCTATGCATTAGGAAATGAAATCGGAAATCATACAACCCATCATCTGGCATTAACCGATTTATCAGATGTGACCTTAAAATCAGAAATTGAAACAACTGCTAAACTTTTACACAAAATTACTGACCTTACACAGTTTTTAGTGCGTCCACCTTATTTAGCTTGCGATGAACGTGTATTCAAACTAATCGATGCACCTCTTATTGGCGCTAGTGTAGATAGTAAAGATTGGTCAGGCATTGAACCTGAACTTATTGTGAAAAATGTTTTAACACATGTTACTGATGGTTCAATCATATTAATGCATGAAAACCAAGTACATACTGTAACGGCACTTAAAACTTTAATTCCTAAATTACTTGAACTTGGTTTTACAATCACCACTGTTTCTAAACTTATGCAAGCTAAAGGCATACCTCTTACTAACAATAGACTCTATGAACACGCTTAATAGCACTCTACTTGAATACCTTAGAAAAATTTTTAATAGGAGATGATTTTTTGAATCTTAAAGAAAAGTACGGAGAATGGGGAATTATACTTGGCGCTACAGAAGGCGTAGGTAAAGCTTTTTGTGAAAAACTTGCTCAAGGTGGTATGAACATTGTCATGGTTGGTCGCCGAGAAGAAAAGCTTAATGAATTAGGTAACGGGCTTTCTCTTAAATATGGCATAAAACATTTAGTCATTAAGGCAGACTTTTCAGAAGCTCATGCTGCAGAAGAAATCTTTGAAAGAACAAAGGATCTTGATATGGGATTTATGAGTTATGTAGCTTGCCTTCATCAATTTGGTAAATTACAAGATACACCTTGGGAAGCTCATGAAAAAATGCTTAATGTTAACATCAATACTTTCCTTAAATGCTTTTATCATTACATGGGCATTTTTGCTAAACAAAACCGTGGTGCAATCATTAATGTTTCTTCTTTAACAGGTGTAAGTTCCTCTCCTTACAATGCACAATATGGTGCTTGTAAAGCTTATATCTTAAAACTTACAGAAGCCGTAGCTTATGAAGCTGCTAAAACAAATGTAGACGTTATGGCTATTACATTAGGTGCCACTACTACACCTAGCTTCTTAAGCAATCTCCCAGGAGGTCCTGAAGGTGAAGCTGCTATCAAAGCCGCTATGACACCAGAAGATGTTACCTATGAAGTCTTTAAGGAACTTGGCAAAACACGTTCACTTATTGTAGGCGAAAATAATCGCCAAGCCGTTCACCACTGGCACACTGACATGCACTCCGATGAAGTTGCAGCTTACATGGGTTCATTTTATGAATGTTAAGTAACTATCACAAATAATAAAAAGGATATATGTGAGGCACTTTATGCTTTCACCATATATCCTTTTTTGCAACTTTCTTTATAGCTTTTTAAAAACTTCTGCTTCAGCTTTTAGTTCTTTAGAGATGCTGTAGTTTTCATCAATAAGTTGGCTAATGCTATTCATTTCTAGAACGAGGCTTTGTGTGCTATTTGCAGCACCTCCAATGCCTTCCATACTATCATTCATTGTATGATTAATTGTGCTAATAGCATTTATAATTTCAGAGATACTTTTTTCTAACATTTGTGTTTTTTCATCAAAAGTTTGCATTACATTTTCAACATAGTCTGCATCTGATTTATACTGTTTTCCAGATTTAACAACATCTACAAACTGTGGTAAGATTTCATTTTGTAAGAAACCGATAAATATACTTGTATGCTCTGATAAATTATGTACTGCTTCAGTTACTTGATTATTTGTAATCTGAATATTATTAGCTGTATCATGGGCTGTATCTGCTAATTTTCTAATTTCCTCTGCTACTACTGAGAATCCTCTTCCAGCTTCTCCTGCTCTGGCTGCTTCAATAGAAGCATTTAATGCAAGTAAGTTAGTTTGACCTGCTACTTCTAAAATATCATTTGTTAAGTTATTGATACGGTCAACATTTTGACATGCTTTGATGGCATGATTTAACTTATCTAACATCTCATTTACTTTGCACTCAATTTGCTCCATATTTGTACGTGCATTGGCTTCCATTGTATCTGCTGTTTGTTTCATATCTTTTGAATATGTATTAATTTGTGAAACATGAGACATCATCTCTTTTACATCTTCACCTACATGGCTAGCTGCATCATTGATAAGATTTGTATTATCTGAGATATCCTTCATTGTAGCCGATAATTCTTCTGTAAGTGCTGATAATTTATCTACACTTTTTCCTGAAGTACTCACACTACCTAATACATCTGCTCCAATCTCTTCAATTTTTATTGAGTTTCTATTAATTACTTCGAAAATATGTTGTAACTCTTCTAAGAATGTATTAATTCCTTTACTTAATGTACCAATTTCATCGTCATTCTGTACTGAAATACGCTTTGTAAGGTCCCCTTCATTAGCTTTTATAGCATTGATTATATCCGATAACTCTTCAACTGTACGCATAATAGGTTTTATAATTCTTCTTTGACTGACATAAACTGCTGCAATAACTGCTATTACTGTAATAATTACAACTAAAATACTTATATAAATAGATCCTTTATATGTTTTCTGTAATGCTTGACGAGATTCTAATGAGTCATTTTGTAATGACCTATTTAATAAGTCGATTTGCACATTCATTTCATTTGCTAAATTAACTAATTCACTGTTTGCATAGTTATAAGCTTCTGCTGTTCTATTACTTGCACTAAAGGCAACTAAATTAGCTAATGCCTTTTTAAATTCCTCATAACTTTCAACTAAAACTTCATATACACTTGTATCCTTTTCTGATACATATTGTTTATACTCCGATAATAATGCATCTACTTCATCACTTTTTTCTCTAATAAGACTTACACGTTCAATCTTACTATCTAAATCAGTAGCAATAATATGTGCTAAAGCTTCTTTATGAATACTTTCTGTTAACTTACTAATATTCCCTAGGCTTTCTATACCTTGCATATTTTCATCTACAATAATTGCTGCTTTTTTATTAACACTATTCATGCTTAAAATTCCTAATACATTAGATAAAGTAGCAATTACACTTAATACTATTACTGGTAGTATAAATAATATTCTTATGCTATTTTTTTTGTTCATTAAATCCCCACCTTAATCTGTAACTTTCTGTGTTGTCTCTTTTACAAGGTTATTCATTAATTCTTGCATATTATCATTTGTTGCTTTGCCTTCAAGTATGGCACTTGCAAAGTGATATGCTGCATCCCAATACTTCACACCTACTCGTTGTAAGCTTGCATATTCAGATTGTGCAATTAATGCTTGGATAGCTGGTGATTGTGCAACAGCTTCATTACTTGCTGCCTCTATATTACTTGGTCCTAAACCACGTTTTTCAAATCTTAACAATTGATTTTCTTCATTTGTAAGCCACTGTGCTAACTCAGCTGCCCATTCTTTTTCCTTAGAATAAGCATTTACACCAATCATTTTATAACCAGCATAAGATGACATTTGCACTTGCTTGCCTGCTACTGTATAAGTTGGTAATTTAGTTGCTCCTAGGTTATCTCCCCAAGCTTCTTGTAACTCTTGTGCTGCCCATACCCCAGTTACGCCTGCAATAATACTATCATTTTTAGCACCTGCTATGAGTACATCATCATCACCACTCATAAATCCCGGATTTTTTGCAATAGCCAACATTGCATTTCCTACATCAACACCTTTGATTTCTTTATCTATGCTATTCCAGTCACAATAATTTGTGATACCATCTGGATTTAATTCTAATGTTAAACCAGTATTCCCAAAGAATGAATACATATACCAACCAGTCCAATCCATTGTAACTTTCTTATTTAAGTTACTAGCTACTGCTAATATTTTATCCATTGATTTTACATCTTCTTCTGATAAATAGGCTTTATTATAAAACATAAAGTAACCATTATCTGCTGTCATTGGATAAGCGTATATTTTATCATTAATAGTTGCTGCTTCTACAGCACCTGCCCCATTGGCTGCTTTAATCTCTTTTGCAGATTCAATGTTTTCTACTACACCAGCTGCTGCCAATTCTCTTAGCTGGTCATCTGCAAATGCAAAGACATCTGCTGCTTCATTAACATTCTCTAATATTCTAGATTTACAGGAATTTTCATGTTCTGCTTCTACTACAATATCAAATGTTGCCTCATCTGTATGGACTGCTTTAAAACTTTCAATCATTTCAGCTAAAACTTGTTGATCATTTTCAGACCCCCATACTGTTAACTGAACATTTTCTTTTTGGTAATTTATAGTTTTTTTAACATTTATTAACTTAAATAATTGTTTTTCTCTTCAAACATAATTAATTGGTTTCAAAAAACTTTCCATTCTTTATTTTTACAATTCATTTTGCATTTGATATAATAGAACATAACACTAACAAGGAAAGGAAAGTTGATATTATGGAATTATGGGATATTTATGACAGTAATAAACAAAAAACTGGTCGAACAATGAAACGTAATGACTGGTGTTTAAAAGATGGGGAGTATCATCTTACTGTACTTGGCGTTATTGCTAGGCCTGATGGAAAGTTTCTAATTACTAAACGTGTAATGACTAAAAGCTGGGCACCTGGCTGGTGGGAAGTTTCAGGTGGCGCTGCTATGGCAGGGGAAACTTCTAAAGAAGCCGTTATGCGTGAAGTATTAGAAGAAACAGGCCTTGATGTTTCTAATGCTGAAGGTGGCTATCTATTTTCTTACAAACGTGAAAACCCTGGTGAAGGGGATAACTATTTTGTAGACATTTATCGTTTCATTATGGACTTTAATGAATCAGATCTGCATTTACAAGAAGCTGAAACTGCTGGCTATAAGCTTGCAACACCTGATGAAATTGCTGCCTTAGCTGAACAAGGCATCTTCTTACATTATGAGAGTATCAAAAAAGCCTTCCAACTATAAAGGAAGGCTTTTTCATGCTTAGTTTTTATCTACAAGTATAAATACTTTTTTATTCTACATAATAATTCCCCCTCTTTAGCGCTTACTCTCTTAAAATCCTACCTAATATACCTATCCCTTTAATAATCTTATCTTCTGATGAATTAGTGTAATTTAAGCGCATAGTATTGGCTCTATGACCATCTGTATAAAAAGGATCACCTGGTACAAAGGCTACCTTCTCCTCTTTTGCTTTTTCAAAAACATCTAGAGCGATTTGCCCTTCTGGTAAAGTGGCCCAAATAAACATACCACCTTGTGGTCTTGTAAACTTCACATCTTTAGGAAAACTCTCGGTCATAGCTTCTAGCATAGTCTGACACTGGTTTTTATATAATCCTTTGATTCGTTTAATATGCTCACTAATATCATTATGTGTCATATAGTCCCAAATAATATATTGTGAAAAAATACTTGAATGTAAATCTGCTGCTTGTTTAGCGGTATTAATATATTTGCGAAGCTTCTCATCTCTTATAACCATAAAGCCTAGGCGCATACCTGGTGTAATAATTTTAGAAAAGCTCCCAAGTAAAATACTCCTCTCTAAATCATGAGCACTCATATAACCTTTAGGTTCCCCCTCAAAGCATAATTCCCCATAAGGATCATCTTCTACTAAAATGCAATCATACTTTCGCATAAGCGCTAGTACTGCTTCACGCTTCTCATCTGAATACGTTAAACCACTTGGATTTTGATAGTTAGGTACAATATAAACAAATTTAACACTATTGTTTTTCAATGTTTCTTCTAATTTCTTAATATGCATCCCATCTGATTCTAACGAAATAGGTAAAAAATTAGGTTCATATTGAGCAAAAGCCTGAATTGCACCTAAATAACCTGGTTCCTCTACAATGACATGATCCCCTTTATTAATAAATACTTTACCAATTAAATCTAATGCCTGCTGTGAACCTGTTGTAATAATAATATCATCCGGTCTAACCTCCATTTGATACATACCATTTAATCGTCTTGCAATATACGCTCTAAATTCATATAGACCTGCAGTTGATGCATATTGAAAAACCTTACTCCCAAATGTATCTATGACCCTTGCTGTAGATTCTTTAAGTGCGCTATCTGGAAATGAAATTGGATTAGGTAAGCCCCCTGCAAAAGATATAAAATCTTCATTCTCTGTTACTTTAAGTA
>CALGWE010000803.1:0-1099 GCA_937935915.1 uncultured Clostridia bacterium | reverse complement strand
CTGTTTTAAAGCATTATTTTGAGCCGGATGAAAGTAAGCAAGAAATTAAAATTGGTACATATTATGCAGATATTTATACAAGTGGAGGGATTATAGAAATCCAAACACGCCAGTTTAATAAACTAAGAGCAAAACTTACATATTTTTTAGAGCGCTATCCTGTGACCATTGTTTATCCTATACCGTATCAAAAATGGGTTTATTGGATTGATAAGGAAACGGGAGAAGTAAGTGGTGGTAGACGTTCACCTAAAAAAGGAAGTTTTTATGAAGTTTTTGTTGAACTTTATCGCATTAAGAGCTTTTTAACGCATGAAAATTTTAGACTTTGCTTAGTATTAGTGGATATTGAAGAATATAAATATTTAAATGGTTGGAGCAAAAATCGTAAGCGTGGGGCACATCGCAAGGATCACATTCCCGTAGCGTTACAAGAGATATGTTATATTGCTACGCTAGCCGACTATCAAAAACTTTTACCAGAGGAGTTGCCAGAAGCCTTTGATAGCAAAGAATTTGCTAAAGAGGCAAAAATATCACTAAGACTTTCACAAATTAGTTTAAATATCTTATTAGAAGTAGGTATTGTTAAACGCATTGGTAAACGAGGGAGAGCTTACTTATATGAAATAAACAAGGATAATGAAAAGCACTGCAAATAGGAGATAACCTATTTGCAGTGCTTTTTACTTTTATATTATAAATTACTTAGTATTTTGTGTATACGTCACACCGTATTCATACATACTCTCCAAAAGAGGGAGCATTTTGTGGCCCATATCTGTCAATGCATATTCTACTTTAGGGGGTACGACAGGATAAACAGTACGTGAGATGAGGCCATCTTCCTCTAAACTACGTAACTGATTTGTGAGCATTTTTTGTGTGATTTCAGGTAGTTTCTTTTTTAAGTCACTAAAACGAAGTGTTTGATTGCTAAGATACCATAGTATAAGTATTTTCCATTTACCTGAAATGAGTTTATGAACCACAATCATAGGACAAGCGGCATAATGGGCACAACTTTCCTTACGATGGCATTGATTGTGTTGTGGTATAGTGTGTGTCATAAGCTAATTCCTTTATGTGTTTTTTTATA
>CALGWE010000802.1:0-1702 GCA_937935915.1 uncultured Clostridia bacterium | reverse complement strand
AAATCGGCTTTTGCCTCATTTAAACGCAT
The DNA here is from genome assembly GCA_937935915.1 of uncultured Clostridia bacterium. Taxonomy (GTDB): domain Bacteria; phylum Bacillota; class Clostridia; order Lachnospirales; family Cellulosilyticaceae; genus Cellulosilyticum. The sequence goes on along the minus strand of CALGWE010000802.1, from coordinate 1,673 downwards.
AGCCCATGAAATATCCCCAGGAATAAGGACTAAATCTTCTGGTCCTACACAAGCACGCCAATTAGCTGCTATTTGCTTTTCATGCTCTAGCCAATTTTCTCCAAAAATATCCATAGGTTTATTAGTTGTACTTGATAAATGTAAATCTCCAATTGCAAATACTTTCATTTAATCTTCACCTACAAACTTACGCACGGCTTTACCATTTAAGTAGTTACAAAGATCACCTTGTTTATAACCTTTTTCAGTCATTTCTGCTACGATATCATCGTGAATCTTCCACCAGCTTGTATTCCAGTTGGCATATAAAGTATGCTCCTCTGGTGCACGCCCTATAATACGCTGAATGACAATCTCAGGTGATAAATGACGTAAAAATGTAATGACACGTGCTTTATATTCTTCTAAGCTTACTAAATCTAATTCACCTTTTTCATACGCCTTAGCAAGCTTTGTATTTTTCACAATATATAAGGCATGAAGCTTGACATAGTCCATACGTAGTGCGCTCATACAACGTGCTGTCTCAATCACATCCTCCATTGTATCCCAAGGTAAATCTACAATAATGTGGGTACATAATGTAAAGTGTGGATAGGCCTTAATTTGCATCACGGCATCTAAGTATTCTGCAAGGCCATGCCCTCTATTGATGATTTCTAATGTTTTATAATTAATTGTTTGAAGTCCAAGTTCAATATTGACTGTTTTATTATATTTCTTAGACCATGCATCTAAAGCATCTAAATAGGCTTTATGAATACAATCCGGTCTTGTAGAAACAGCCACTCCTACAGCTTTTTCATGTGCCACTTGCTCTAAAGCTTCTTTGAATGTCTCCAGTGGCATATACGTATTGCTGTAATTTTGTAAATAAGGAATAAAGGCATTGGCTTTATACTTGCTACTAATCTTCTCAATATTTGCCTCAACTTGCTGGCGAATATGCTCTTTATTGCTACGCATCTCATAGCCTGCACCTACATCTCCGCAAAATGTACATCCGCCATGCCCAGCACTCCCATCACGATTTGGACAGGTCACTGGTAAATTCACAGGGATTTTGTAAACTTTCTCACCGTACTTTTCTTTTAGGTGCGTTGAGTATTTATAATAAACTTCCACTTAGTATCCTCTTTTCTTAATGTCCTTTGCAGCGGCAAATACGATTGGCAAGGTTGCCCTAATAATTTCTTCACTTTGACCAGTTTCAATAGGGTTTTCTCCACTACCACATTCTATTGTAAAGCCTGGTTTTTGAAATACTTTAATAAACCAATCTTTAAAGCCGCCTACTGCTGCAAGTGGGTCCGGCTCTTCTAATGCATAGCCACTGACCTCTTCAAATATTTTAGCATATTCTTGTGCGGTTGCAACATATTGATTGTCATATGTCCAATAAATCACCTTCCCTTGTGTATGATATGCTAAGACAATATCATGTGCTCTTGTCCTTACTAAATCTGCTAAGGCTTTACTTTCTGGTTCACTTTCTGGATAAGGCCCCTGATAAGCTGCATAAGATGGTGCATGAACTTCTGCAATCGCCTTATAAGCTTTAAAACCGGCATCGTAATTACGATTAAGATCAACACCTCTTGCATTTGCCTTCCACCTTTTAAAGTTTTCACTGCCTTCATTCCACGCCAAATGCTGCTCCGTAAAATGTTCAT
>CALGWE010000801.1:0-3032 GCA_937935915.1 uncultured Clostridia bacterium | reverse complement strand
GGACTCGAACCCGCGACCCTCTCCTTGGCAAGGAGATGCTCTACCAACTGAGCCATTCGCGCACATTTGCTTTGCTGTATCAGCGCCACTTCATGTATATAATATACCCTACATCTTTACACATGTCAACAGTTTTTATCTATTTTTTTTATAACTTTTTTATTGTGCATTTAAAATCCATGTAAAACCCTTGATACTCATAGGGTTTTACTTTGTTAATTTATATAAATAGTATAACCTTATATTAATATATTATCCCTTTTATATTAATATAAGGTTATCTTTTTACATATTAACGCTCAATTATTTACTTTATCTAAGTATCCTAGACATCATTAACATGTTTTTCTCATCTATAAATCCGTTTTTCTCATAAAAGCCTTCTGTAGCTTCTCCTCTTAAAGTCAATAAAAACACATTTTTAATATCTTGTTCTTTTAATCTAATAATCATTTCGTTTAATAGGCCTTTCCCTATTCCTTCTCTTTGTCTTTCTCTATCTATACAAAATTCAAGTATTTGAAATGATACACCATCAAAATACTGCTCACTACGTCCAAATATCATCCCTAATAATTTTTCATTTTCATATTGAGCTATCCCATAAAAGCCAGGTGTATTTATAAAATCTTGTATACGTTTACCTGCCGTCTCTACTGTCCACTCATCATTCCAAGGTGGTGCATTAAATGATTCAATAAATAAATTCGTTAAGTCCTCTAGCATTTCTATTGTAATTTCTCTTATCATGCCCTTCTCCTCATCAAGATATTGCCTTCCTATACTATGTCATATGATACAAGAATGTAATTATTCTATATATGTATGATCCTTTTAAATCTATGTATCTTATTATTCTCCCTTATAAGTCGGAAAATCAAATATCAGATTAGCCTCTTTAAAGTTATTATATATACCTTGTATCATTTGCGCCTGCTTTGCTGCCCACCCTATATCTGTAGCATACTGATGTACGCCTGGCTGATCTGGATTCCATCTCATCTTATATAATGTATTCTGTCTATTGCCTTGTCTATTAATATAACTTTGCGAAATCCATTTAGCACCTTCTACAATTGCGATTTCTGGGCTTGTCCATCCCATCTTATAAGCATATTCAGCTCCCTTTTGAATAGGATTACTATCTACAGCCCCTATACCGTACATATTGTAAACAGTTGTACCCTTATAGTTATATCCATTTGCTAATATACTCTTGCCATTACCAGTCTCTAAATTAGCATGTGCCATTAAATAAATTTCATTTACATTATATTTGTTAGCCGCTATAACAAAGTATTCACCTTTATTATCTAAGATACCTTTACCCTTTAAGTATTCATTAGCAGCTTCCGTTGTAATACCTGCCGGTGTAGATAAGTCTAAAAATTGATATTTATTTGCTTCGTAGTTATCACCACCTGGTATAACATATTTTTTCACTTCATTAAAAGTAGCATTTACCCAACCATTTCCTCTATTTGTTCGTGGACTATTTGCCATTTGCTTATGTACCATTTGACTAAGTGTTAAATCATATTTACTGATTTGTGTTACTGTTCTACCAGTCTTCATTTGACTTAACCTTTTCGTAGCCATATCTTCTGTCTCAGCTATAATTTTTTGAATCTCATCTTCATCTACCTGTGAAGTTTCTGCTACATTTCGTATATTACTTGTCTTAGAAAGCTGATAGTCTTTATCCATAACATAACTACTACCATTTTTAAGTGGAATAGTCATCTGATCTGCTTTTAGACTTTCTTCTTTTATATTTAGTTTATTTTGCTGAATATATGCTACATCTACATTCACTTATACATTCCCCCTTTATTCCTCTATATTAAATATATTATAAATCCATATATATTACTAGGTGTATTTACAGTAATCTCCATTTAATATACCTTTATATTTATAGTAAAAAAAGAGTATTGCATATATCTATTAATGCAATACTCTTTTTTATATATCATCTACTATTTTCAACACTTATAACTAGTTTGTTGCTGTTGTATCAGCTGGTGCTTCTTCTGTTGTTGCTGCATCGTCTGCTGGTGCTGCATCGTTTGTTGTAGCTGCATCATTTGTTGTTGCTGCATCATTTGTTGCTGGTGCACTTGATCCACAACCTACTGCTAAAGCACCTAAGCATACACATAAAATAGCCATTAATTTTTTTGTTTGTTTCATTATAATCAACTCCCTAAAGTTAATATTCTTAAATCGTCTTCGATTATAGTCCTAATATTTAAAATTGTCAAACTCATGCATTTCGTTGATGTGTATTGTAAATCGTTATAATCATTATTTTTAAATCTATTCCTTCTTTAAATTAGGCGTATATTTTTATTGAAAAATCTTTTCTTTTCGTTCTCTATTTATTTTTTCATATATATATAATGTTTAGTTCTTGTACTATTCATCTATAATGCATAATATTTTAGTTCCTTTTTAGCTTTTCCACCTATAATTTAACTTTTGTTAAGGCTGCCACTACGTGCTTTGCACCTTCAATATAGTTATCAGCGCCATAACCTGTATGCGCTAATATAACTACAATGTCTGCACCTTCTTTTTTAAGTTTTTTAGCGTTTTTCAACTGCTTTCTTCATATCTTGAACAGTTACTTTACCTGCTAAGTGGAATTCATCCCAGTTTAAGATTTGTTCTGGTACAATATTAAACACCCCAACTTTAACTTTGGCTACTAAATTAGTACTTCCAAGTAATGTTACACTGCACACTAACATTCGTGCTATAAATTGTTTAGTTTTCATTTTATTGCTTCTCAATTCTTTTACCTCCAAATTATACTAATCTTCTTTACGTAAGACCAAGTTGTTTTTTGCTAAATTTTAAGCATATCACCAAGAATAACCTTATAAAAATATTACACTTTTAGTCATATATATATGGTTGTACATACACTTTCTATATCCTCCTAAAATTTACCCTTTTCTGCTACTAGTCCAAAAATAAAAAAGTGGCTCCGCCACGTTCAGCAACTTATAGTCTACTTATCACACTAT
>CALGWE010000800.1:0-1005 GCA_937935915.1 uncultured Clostridia bacterium | reverse complement strand
TGGAAGCAATCAAGGCTGTATTCCGTTCATGGGATAACCCAAGAGCAAATGTTTATCGTCGTGATAACGATATTCCATATTCTTGGGGTACAGCAGTTAACGTTCAACCAATGGCATTTGGTAACATGGGTGAAACATCTGGTACAGGTGTTGCCTTCACACGTGACCCAGCTACTGGTGAAAAGAAACTTATGGGTGAATTCTTAATGAACGCTCAAGGTGAAGACGTTGTTGCTGGTGTACGTACACCACAAAAAATTGAACAATTAGCAGAAATTATGCCAGAAGTATTTGAACAATTCAAAGGTGTATGTGCTAAACTTGAAAACCACTACAGAGACATGCAAGACATGGAATTCACAATTGAAGACCGTAAACTTTACATGTTACAAACACGTAATGGTAAGAGAACAGCTCAAGCTGCTCTTAAAATCGCTTGTGACCTTGTTGATGAAGGTATGAGAACACCTCAAGAAGCAGTTGCAATGATTGACCCTAGAAACTTAGATACAATACTTCACCCACAATTTGATGCAAAAGCATTAAAAGCTGCTACTCCAATGGGTAAAGGTCTTGGTGCTTCTCCAGGAGCTGCTTGTGGTAAAGCTGAAGATGCTAAAGAATGGGGAGCAAGTGGTGAAAAAGTTGTACTTGTTCGTCTTGAAACATCTCCAGAAGATATCGAAGGTATGAAAGCTGCTCAAGGTATCTTAACAGTGCGTGGTGGTATGACCTCTCACGCTGCTGTAGTAGCACGTGGTATGGGTACATGCTGCGTATCTGGTTGTGGCGACATCAAAATGGATGAAGCAAACAAAAAATTCGAACTTGCTGGTAAAACATTCCATGAAGGAGATTTCATCTCTATCGATGGTTCAACAGGTAATATTTATGAAGGCGTTATCCCAACAGTAGATGCTACAATCGCTGGTGAATTCGGAAGAATCATGGCTTGGGCTGATGAATTTAGAAAACTTAAAGTTCGTACAAATGCAGATACACCTG
>CALGWE010000799.1:0-2058 GCA_937935915.1 uncultured Clostridia bacterium | reverse complement strand
TTACCATAGGAATATGACGAAGATCTGTTCTGCCTACTTTATCTTTATCATCTACTTCATCCGGTACATTTTCAACTTCATTCATTACTTCTTCTGGGAATTCAATTGGCAAGTCATATTGATAAATGATTGATAAGATATCTACTCCTGGATCGTTAACGTGTCCTAAGATAGAAAGTACCTTACCTTCTGGATTTCTTCTTTCTTCTGCCCAATCTGTTACTTGAACAAGTACTTTGTGTCCTGTAACAGCCCCTTTAGAGAATTTCTTAGGAATAAAGATATCACGTGCATATTTTTGTTCATCCGGTACTACGAAACCAAAGTTTTCACTTTCTTGATAAGTCCCTACAAGGCTTTCTGGTCCTCTTTCTAAAATTTCAATAACTTCTGCCTCTGCACGTTTTTCAGCAGTCGCGGGTCTTGTAATACGACATAATACACGATCTTTATGAAGCGCCCCATTTACACCTGAAGCTGGGATAAATACGTCTTTTTCATCTTCATCTAAGATTAAGAAACCAAATCCTTTTGGATGTCCTTGGAATGTACCTGCTAAAAGATTATAAGTTTGTGGTCTTGCAAATTTACCACGTTTTGTACGAATAAGTTTTCCCTCTGCAATCAGCTCACCTAAAAGTTCTTCTAAGATTTTGCGATCTGAAGGTGGCACTTGAAGTACCATCATAAGCTCTTTGATTTTAAGTGGTGCATAGTTAGGGTTTTTAACAAGCTCTACCAATACATTCTTTCTTTGCTCCATTTGTTTCTTTTCTTCTTCTGAAGTATAAGTACGTTCTACTTTAGCTGGTCTTGGTTCTATATGCATCACATCTGGTTTACGGCGAAAATTATCTTTTCTACCATTTTTATTAGTTTTACTATTTTTATGATATTTCTTTTTTGATTGTTTCACTTTCTCATCTCTTTTCTTTTTAAAGATAGGTTTTCATTTGAATATCTTTATCTATCTATAGATTTTATCTTAACACTACATATAGTTTATACTTATTACTACTTTTTAATCAAACTTTTTAAATAAAGTAAACTTATTATATCATACTCTCCACTAATATTATATTCAAGTTAAACTTTTAATGCTAAAAGTTATTTTTAATAAAAAAAACACCTTACGTATATCTTTCCTGTATTAGGACCGATTTTGTAAAGTGTTTACTTTTATTAATTAGAGCTATTTGCACTATCTTGTGCATTGTCTGTTGCTGCATCTGCATTATCTGCTTCTGCCTCATTTGCTGCTTGGTCATCTGCTGTTGTAGCTTCTGGTGCTGCTTCTTCTGTTGTAGCTGCTTCACCTTCTGTTTGAGTTTCAGCATTTTGCTCTGTAGCTGTTACTGCATTTTCTGCTGGAACTTGTGTTTGTGCTACTTTTCCATTAGAATTGATTAACATTAAAACAAGTGCAAATACAACAAATAATCCTGCTGTAAGTTTTGTCCATGTTTCAAATTTACCTTCTAATGTATTCTTTTTGTTCTTCTCCCAATAGCTGTCACTATTTCCAGTTGACCCATTTAAAGAACCTAAACCAGCTGACTTACCTTCTTGCAATAAGACAACAACAATAATGGCGAGAGCTGCAATAACAAATAATACTGTTATTACAAGTTTGAGAATCTCCATTATATAAAGCCTCCTTGAAACCATATTGTGTACATCTTATCTAATCATATCAGAAATAGTCACAAAAAGCAACTATCCTGCCATACTCATTGCAGCTTGTGAAAACATCACCATACCACATGTCATTGCTACACTTATAGCCTCTAAAATAAGTACAACAATTACGGCTTTACCTGTACTCTTACGTGTCATTACCTTATAACCTACAACAAGTATTACAAGACTCCATATATTAGGAATTGAAATTACAGCAACTAAACTTGCAAGTAAGGGACTAGCTGCTATAGTTTCTGCACTTAAAATTGCACCAAGTCCTAATACACTTGTTTTTGTGCCGATTGCTAATTGAAGTGCTACATCAATAATATTTAAACCTGCTGAGACAACACATGAGAATAACGCAATAATAAATAG
>CALGWE010000798.1:0-1460 GCA_937935915.1 uncultured Clostridia bacterium | reverse complement strand
GTATCAATATTAGAAGTTGCTTCATCTAATATTAAAATACGTGGATTTGCGAGGAGTGCACGGGCGAATGAAATCAGTTGACGTTGTCCTAAAGAGAGTCTAGAACCACGTTCATTTACAACGGTTTCATAACCATCTTCTAATTTCACAATAAACCCATGGGCATTAACTGCTTTAGCAGCAGCAATGACTTCTTCATCTGTAGCATCTAAACGTCCATAACGAATATGTAACATGATTCCCATTTGACTTCTTAAAGATTCTAGGTCTACCTTTTTAATATCTTTTCCATCTATTAAGATTCTACCAGCCGTTGGATCATAAAAACGACTTAACAATGAAATAATAGTTGTTTTACCAGCGCCAGTAGGACCCACTAAAGCAATACGTTCACCAGGGTTAACCGTGAAGTTGATATCTTCTAAAACAAGTGTATCCTTTTCATAACCAAAAGACACATGCTCAAAGATTACACGACCAATAATTGTTTCAATTTTTGGTAAAGGTCTACCTGTTGCTTCATCGATATTTTTGATAGCAGGTACTTCATCTAAAATCCCAAAAATACGCTCAGCAGCAGAAAGATTTGTAATGAATGTATTATAAAATGTAGATAGATTCATAATAGGGCGCCAGAACATCCCTACATACATACAAAAGGCTAATAGTGTACCAATCTGTATTTCACCATTTATCACAAGACGATATCCTATAAAGAATACAACCACATTACCAATTCCCCAAGAAAGGTCTACAAGTGGCCAAAAGAAATCATTTAGCTTAACAGCGTGTATAAAACTTTTAGAAAGGTCTTCAACATGCTCGCCAAAAGTAGCTGCTCTAGAAGATTCATTAGCAAAAGCTTCAATAACCTTCATACCAGAGAAGCTCTCATGACTATAGGCATTTAACTCAGAGCGGATTTCTCTATAAGTAAGCCATCTTTTGTGGGAGTACACTTGAATGAAAGACATGGTAATCACTAAAAATGGAAGAAGTATTAAACAGGCAAGTGCCATTTTAACGTTTAATACAAACATAAAAATACTCACACAAATTAAAGTTAACGCTTCTGGTACTAAAGACTGAATCGTTTGATTAAACAAGTCCTTTAAGGCATTCACATCGCCAATAACCCGTGCTAGGATTTTACCAATAGGGCGATTATCAAAGAAATCAAAAGATAAAGTTTGAATATGGCTATAAAGTTCATGACGAATTGTTACTAAGATTTCATTTGTAATCTTTGAAATAATTTCAATACGATAATAAGAGATAATCCAGCTTATAAGATTAAGTGCAATGAGAATCCCACCTATCATAAATAAACCTTTAAAATTATTGCTTGCAATATAATGATCAATAGCGATTTCTAATAAATAAGGATTGATCACACTACAGAGCATAGTAATAATAAGTAGGCAAATTGCTAGACATGTTTGCAGTTTATAAGGTTTTAA
>CALGWE010000797.1:0-4044 GCA_937935915.1 uncultured Clostridia bacterium | reverse complement strand
GGTGTGTTGATGCTGACTTAGTTGCAGATAACTTAATTGGTTCAGGCCAAATTGAACCATGTATTATCGTAGCTTGGGATAATAACAATATCGATACACGTAAGGAGCTATTAGAAAATATCATTCCTTATGTTGAACGTACTTTCCCTGTTATTAAAGATGCTGATCATAGAGCACTTTATGGCTACTCTATGGGTGGTGGTTTCACCTTCCAAGTTGGTATGAGTAACTTAGATGTTTTCCATCATTTAAGTCCTTCTTCAGCTGTCCCATTCCATCCATCAGATGAGGATATGTTCAAAAAAGGTTCTCCTGAGATTACTTCAAGATTAAAAACTTTAGTTTTATCATGCGGTACGAATGACTGGTGTGGTTTCTACCCTCCTAACCTAGCATCACATAATTATTGTGTCCAATACAACATTCCACATTATTGGATGTCTGTACAAGGTGGTAATCATGATGGTAAAGTTTGGAGTCCAGCAATGTACTATTTATTAAAATATGCCTTCCCTAAAAATGGTACGCCTACCCCTTCTACTCCAGAACCAGCAGGTGTTCCAGGTGAAACAGCCAATATCCCTGATGGCACTTATTACATCAAAAATATAAATGCAGATAAATACTTAACGGTTACAGATAATAGTGCTAAATCAGGCGCTAATGTAGAACTCCGTACAAAGGCTAATTTAGAGGGGCAAAAATGGACTGTTAAAAACCTTAGTGATGGTTATATCACACTTACTTCTGAATTAGGTGAGTTTATGCTAGATGTCACAGGTGATAAAAATGAAGACGGTACAAATATTAGTATTTACAATAGTCATTCAGGAACTGCACAACAATATGTTGTAAAAACTACATCAACTGATGGTGTTTATACGATTGCCACTAAATCAAGTGGTTTAACAAAAGTATTAGATGATAGTGATCGTAACACAAATGATGGTGCTAATGTTTGCCAATGGTCATACAATGGCAATACCAATCAACAATGGGCTTTTGAAAAAGTTGAACCAGTAGCTCCAGGCGAGATCGCAAACATTGCTGATGGTACTTATTTCATTAAAAATGTCAATGCCGATAAATACCTCACTGTTGCAGATAATAGTGCCAAAGCAGGATCAAATGTTGAACTACGTACAAAAGCCAATTTAGAGGGTCAAAAATGGACTGTCAAAAACCTTGGTAACGGCTATATTACATTAACTTCTGCCCTTGGTAATTTCATGTTAGATGTAGCTTACGGCAAAGATGAAAATGGTGCCAATATCGGTATCTATAACGATTATGCAGGTACTGCACAGCAATACGTTGTGAAAAACACTTCAAAAGCTGATACATATATTATTGCTACCAAAGCAAGTGGTTTAACAAAAGTATTAGATGATTATGAACATGATAAAAAAGATGGCGCTAATGTTTGTCAATGGCAATACTACGGTAATCCAAATCAACAATGGCTATTTGAAAAAGCTGACACAAACACAGTTTCAACATCTCAATTATCAGCACTCACTACACCAGAAGTTGCTAAACCTGAAATTACTAAGCCTGAAACTTCTGAAACACCAGTTGTTCAAGAAGAGCTTGCTTTATCATACAATATTACTTCATGGGGGACTGGTAGCAATATTAGCTTCAAACTCACAAACAACTCTGCTTCTGAAGTAAAGGATTGGTGCTTAAAGATTAATAAAGATGATATAAAAATTACCTCAAGCTGGAATATAACTATTGAAGAAACAGCAGATGCTTATCTCATTACACCACTTTCATGGAATGCTACGATCCCAGCTGATGGGGCTATTGAATTTGGTGTTATTACAGAAGGAAACGCTAACGAAACAATTCACTATAGTTTCTCTTAATGACATTAAAAAAGGAGCAAGTAGAAATCTATTTGCTCCTTTTATTTTAGTATTCTCTATCTAACATTAATGCTGTAATTTCTTTTAGCATTTCTTTGTACTGATTATCAGGTAATTTAGCTATAAGCTTGAAGGCTTTTGCTGTATACTTCTTAGCAAGTGTTCTTGCTTTTTCTACCCCTTCATACTCTAAAACAAGTTGTTTTACGCGTTCAACATCTTCATCTGTATAGCTTTCTTTATTAAGTAAGTCTACTAATACTTGTGGCTTTTTCTCTAATGCGTAAATAAGTGGTAATGTATATACCCCTTCTTTTACATCATGATTGCTTTCTTTACCTAACACTTCATTCACACTTGTATAATCAAGTACATCATCAATAATTTGGAAGGCCATTCCGATATTATAACCAATGTTCCAGAATAAGCGTGACATGTTCTTATCACATTCACTTTCTGCAGCGCCTAAATATAAGCTCAGTGCAAAAAGTTCTGCTGTTTTCCCTGAAATTCTTTTTAAATAGTCTTTGACTGTAGCTGTTTGATCAAAGCGTGAGTTTAGTTGTTCTACTTCTCCTAAACAAATACGTGACATCGCTTTACTATCCATTTGAATACTATGAAGTGAAGCCGTTTGGGCTAAAAGTTTAAAACAAATACAGAATAAATAATCTCCGATATATACGGCATAGTTCTTACCATATTTAGACTGAATCGTCTCTTTCCCTCTTCTAAGCTTAGCCTCATCAATGACATCATCATGAACAAGGGTTGCCATATGGAAGAATTCTAATACAGCTCCTAATACCTGTGTTCTTTCAGACTCATAATTTCCAAATTTAGATGCAATAATAGAAAACCCAGGCCTTAACATTTTCCCACTGGTATGAACAAGTTCTTTGATTGAACTTTCAATCACCTTGTCCTTGCAGTAGGCATTTTTATCCATTAAGTCGATTACTGCTTCAAGTTCTTGTTTAATTTCTGGGTACTGATTCCAAATTGCGTGCATCTCATGCTGTCCTTTCTAATTCTAAAACTTCTCTTAACATTGGTAAACGGTAAATATATGTAATGACATAGTTGGCTGTAAGTCCCACAAATACACCTGTTACAATCCCTGCGATTGATAAAAATGGTAAGTATAATGCTACCCCTACATTTTGTACCACCCACATAGATACGAGGACTTGTCCGATATTGTGAAATACTGCCCCTGCTGCGCTTACACCTATAATACTTACTTTATCTTTTAGCGTTTCTTTTATAAATACCATCATCAAGAAACTCAGTAATGCCCCCATAGACCCATACATTAAGCCTGATACACTGCCGCCAAATATACTTGTGAGGACTAATCTTACGACAATAACCATCACAACATCTTTCTTTCTAGGTAATGAATAAAGGGCAAGTACCGTTACTAAATTGGCAAGTCCTAATTTCGCACCTGGGGTCATAAATGGTACAGGTATATTTCTTTCAACTAAACTCAGTACTAGAGCCATGGCTACTAGTAGCGATAAGTACACTAAATGTCTCGTTTGTTTCATCTTTTTTCTCCTAATACGCTCCAGAATCTACTTGTTGTTCTGAGTCTACTACATTTCCTCTAACTTCAATATACACTTCATGTGGTAAACATACAATAGTTTGACCGGGCTTACTTTTAGGGCTGAACTCCTCACATACATGGTCTGGGCAATCTGCCTTAGCCATTCGTATACTTTCATTTTCAATGGCTACAATATTATCACCTTTTTCAGTTTTAATCACAACTTCCTTATAATCTACCTGCCCTGTTAGAGGAATTTCTTTGTAGAACTCACCACCTACTGTAATATACGCATAAGTACCTTTAGTTATATCGTCTTTGACCAATTCCTTAATTAACATATAAGGGAGGAAAGAAATAATAAGGAGTAATCCAATGATTATGATGTCCCATTTTTTTAGCTTCATTTTCATCTTACATTCCTCTTCTAGTCCCTAAAAATTTAAAGGGATATTGCCTAGGCACAACATTTCTAGAGATCTTGTGGAATTCCACTTTTCTAGTTATGTATTCGTGCCTTACAACATCCCTCTATCTGATTAATTTACATTAATCACCCCTTTTTACTAATAACTATTCTGCTATATTATAAACTTTTAATTCATGATTGTTAATTTG
>CALGWE010000796.1:0-2041 GCA_937935915.1 uncultured Clostridia bacterium | reverse complement strand
AATAAGTCCAACAAGCTCTCCATAATCAATTTGCATATTAATGTTTTGCAGCGCTTTTAAACCCTCAAAAGTAATTCCTAAACCTTTAGTTTCCAATAACATGGCTATTCACCTCCTCATTACGCAGCACCTTATTACCTTCTATATTTTTATTATGCTTTTGAAGTTTTTTAATAAGCCCTACTAAGGAGAATTCTCGACTGCCTAATAATCCTTTAGGTCTAAAAATCATCATGATAATTAAAAGTAATGAATAAATCACAAGTCGCCAATCATCAATCACATGTAAGAAGTCATTTAAAATCCCCAGTATAATGGCTGCAACAATAGTTCCTGTTAAACTTCCCATCCCACCTAAAACAACAATGATGAATATTTCTACTGAATACATAAATGTAAACTTCTTAGGATCAATCATCATTTGATAAAAAGCTAATGTACTCCCTGCAATACCCGCAAAAAATGCGGAAACAGTAAAGCCAAAGACCTTATATTTAGTTGTTGGAATGCCTATAGCTTCTGCTGCTATTTCATCTTCTCTTATAGCTAAAATAGCGCGCCCATGTCTGGAACGAATTAAAAAGTATAAAATAACTAATATCATAACAACAAGCCAAAACATCATATGTACATTAATAGTCCCAGGGTACTTACGTAGTCCTTTTGCCCTACCAGTAAAATCTAAGTTATAAATAGCAATACGAATAATTTCACCAAATCCTAAAGTTACAATACCTAGATAATCTCCTTTAAGCCTTAAGGCAGGTCCACCTATAATAAATCCAAAAAATGCTGCAACAAGACCACCTATAATAAGTGCCCCAAGCATCCATAATGTTGTCCAATTTCCTCCTGTTAAACCTAAGCCTTTTATAAACTTCATAAATAAAGCACTACTATAAGCACCTATTGCCATAAAACCTGCATGCCCTAAGGCAAGCTGTCCCATATAACCTGTTACTAAATTCAAACTAGATGCTGCAATAATATTAATACCGATTAAGACGATTACACCTGATACATAGTCATTCACAATGCCTGTAAACAAACATATTTCTAATATTATAAATAATAACATCACACCTAAAAAGGTAATGCCGTATTCCTGCCATTTTTTCATCTTCCTTCACCTACACTTTCTCTTTTACAGCTTTGCCAAGTATACCTGCTGGCTTTATTAGTAAAATTAAAATAAGTATGCTAAAGGAAATTGCATTTGCCCAACTAGAAGAAATCCAAGCTTTGGCAATATTTTCAACAAGTCCAAGTGCAAAGCCACCAAGCATTGCTCCCGGAAGTATACCAATGCCCCCCAGTACTGCAGCTACAAATGCTTTAAGTCCAGGCATCATCCCCATATAAGGTTCTGCTTGATAATATGAAATGCTATATAACACGCCACCTAAAGCAGCTAAAGCTGAACCAATAGCAAATGTAATCGATATAACTCGGTCCACATTAACCCCCATAAGCTTAGCAGCTTCCAAGTCTTCAGAGATTGCACGCATTGCCTTCCCTGTTTTTGTACTTTGCACCATCCACTGCAAAGCGGCCATACAGATTACACTTAATGTTACAGTTAAAATCATGACATATGAAATGCTTATACTGCCTATTTCAATGGTATGATTTAAAAAATCAGGGGTAGGCATTTTTCTAGGTTCAGCGCCAAATATAACTCTAAATATATTTTCTAGGAACATACTTACCCCTAATGCTGTAATTAAGGCAGATATTCGAGGTGCCTGACGTAGTGGCTTATAAGCCACCTTGTCAATTAAAACACCTAAAAGTGCACATATTACCATGGCTACCATAATTGCAATCCAAAATGGTATTTTCCATATGGTATAACTTAAAAGTCCAAAATAAGCCCCCATCATTAAAACATCACCATGTGCAAAGTTCAGCATTTTTGCAATACCATATACCATTGTATAGCCGAGAGCGATGATCGCATAAATACTGCCCAGGCTGATACCATCTTTTAAATAGGATATAAAACTCATAATGCACCTCTTAACTGGATTTATTACTGTAG
>CALGWE010000795.1:0-3517 GCA_937935915.1 uncultured Clostridia bacterium | reverse complement strand
TAAGTTATATTCAAATGCTGCCATTAGATGTACTTAAGATTGATAAATCATTTATTGATCATATCGTAGATGAAAATAGTAAGAAGAATCTAGTAGGTGCGATTATTGCCATTGCACAAGAATTAAATTATAAAGTTGTAGCAGAAGGTATCGAAAAACAAGAACAGATTCAATACTTAAATGAAAAGGGATGTGATTATGTACAAGGATATCTTTGGGGAAAACCATTAATAGAAGCCGATGTTAATACATTATTAGAGGTGTTAACAAAATAGAGCTCAGGCAATAAAAGTGGAGGCTAAAAGGGGATGAAAAAGAAGATACTACTAGTTTTAAGCATAATAATAATTACCTTAGGTATAGGAATAGTAGGTATTGTAAAAAGAGAGAATAATATCAATCATTTAATAAGCGTGGTAGTTGGAAAAGCAGATAAAAGCAGTAAAGAGGATCACTATATCAAGAGAGCATTACAAAAGCATGAAGATGATTTAAGTGAAAAAGAAAAGTTTATAGTGGGGTATGGGGCATATTTAGAAGAGGATTATGATAAGGCACGGGCTTATTTAAGAACATGTTAGCAAAGTACAAATGATTTAATGAAGTTTTATAGTACTGTAGCCCTTATTAAAATCACTTCATCAAATTCAGATGCTAGTGAGTATTTAAGTCTGGTAGAAGATTTAATAAAAAGTATTAAGAATAAAACCTATTTTCAAGGTATGTTAGAAATAGAAGAAACCATACAAAATGCCTTTATACGAGAAGATGGTCGTGAGGCAGTTAAGCGTGCATTAGAACATGTTTTAGAAAATACAAAAGGATTAGCACCACCTATTATATATGATTTAAAAGGTAAGCTGGGCGTTGCATATTTTAATAATGGCAATTATGCCAATGGGATGGAGAAGGATTATAGCCCAAAGTGAAGAAACAGGGGATACATATTTTACGGCTAAAGCTTATATAGATTTAGGGCTTACTTATGGTTTGTTAGGACATTATGATAAATATCGTGAATATATTGAGAAGGGGCTTAATACACCTATTGAAAATGAGCTGCAAGCTCAATTTATCAAATCTTATGGTGCCATTAACTTATATACTTTTAGTTTAAAAGAAAATGATTATGAAAAAGTAGGAAAAATGTTTAGATATGGCGGAGAAGAGTTTGTAGTCCTTATTGAACATCAAAATAGAGATGTATTAATGCAATTAGCCGAAGGGATTAGAAGTAATGTTGAAGGTTATGAGTGGTCAAGACGTCAAGTGACGGTAAGTATTGGTGTAGCCGACGGGGCACCTCTAAGAAGAGATATATTAAATTTAGCTGATCAAAATTTATATAAGGCAAAATCGCAAGGTAGAAATAAAGTAGTTTATGGTGAGTAAATAGAGGATATGTTCATGAAGAAAAAAATGAGGGGTCTCTTTGGAATATGCTTGATTATTGTTATAGCAATAGTCATTGCATATGCTCAAAGGAGGACAAGTATAAGTAAGGTAAATACCAAAGATGAGGTTATAGAACATCTTATAAGTGTGGAAAAGGTGGAACAAGAACTCAATAAAGAGAACCTAGAGGAAGCGAAGCAAGTAGTACAACAAGTAGAAAGTTATTTGAAACAAGACTATGTCAATTATAATGATTTAATTTATTATAATTATCAGTTAGTGAAGGCTAAGCTTGCTGAATTAAATGGTGAACTAGAAGAAGCTATTGATATATATAAAGCAGTATATCAAGGTGAAAGTAGACAACCTAGAAATATACATTAAAAAGATTAGTAAATGCCTTAGATAAGGCAAAGCGTTATGAAGAAGCAAACCAATATGAAGCAGAAATTATAAATTATTATAATGCTGCCTCTGAAGCATTAAATACAGATTATATGGATTATGCATTATATAAATATGAACATAAAAACAAGCTCATAGAGGAAGCTGATAAAAAGCTTCATAGATGCATTTTAGCGACTATAAGTATTCTACTTACAACAATTATCATTTTCGATATTGATCATTTTAAAGCCATTAATGATATTTATGGACACTTAGTAGGTGATAGGGCCATTAAACAGGTTGGAGAACTGAGTAAAACTGTTATCAAAAAACAGGGAAAAGTATTTAGATATGGTGGAGAAGAATTCGTAGGTATTATAGAAAACTGTGTGATAGATGAAGTTTTAGAGATTGCAGAATCTATTAGAACAGTAGTAGAAACTTATGAATGGGAAGAGGGCATGAAAGTAGCAGTAAGTCTTGGGGTGTCACAGACAACAAACGAAATGAGGGACATTTTAGACTTAGCTGATCAGAATTTATATAGAGCTAAAACACAAGGTAGAAATCAAGTGGTCTATAAGTAGTGCTAAATGATAAGAAAATGAAAATTTGAAAGGATGGTTTCGAAACTAGATTCGAAGTCGTCTTTTTATGTAAGAATAGGATGATAAGAAAAATAGAGTAACTTTGGAGGCTGGGGATGATAAGTAAAAACAAAAAATGCGTTTTCCTAATTGGGATAATAAGTATTTTAATTATAAGTACCATATGGACTAAGCTAAAAGAGCAAAGAGTAAATGATATTATTAATATTATTAGAATAGGCAGTGAAAATAATCCGACATATGATCAATTAATAAACCAAATAGTTCTAAAAGAATAAAGTAACCTAAAAAAAGAAGAAAAGCTTTTACTAGGATATAAGGCCTATAAGGAAAAGGATTTCGGATCTTCTAAAGTATATTTACAGGATGCTTTATCAAGTACGAACTATGTTGTGAAATTATATAGTGGCATGGTACTTATTGAGATTTTAGCTGATGAGAAAAATTTAGATGCATTTAATGCTGTATTAAAAGAAGTTTTAACAAATATGTGTCCTACACTTTATAATAAGCACTATTCAGTATTCTTAGACATTATGCTAAAAGCCATTAGTATGGAAGGGGCAAAGGATACTTTACAAGAATGTTTAGAGTATGTGGTTGAAGACACAACATTATTAGAAAATACCATTGTATATGATTTAAAAAATAAGCTATCCGTACTTTATCTTACAAAAGGTAAGTATGCTAGAGGAATAGAAAAGTGTCTAGAAATCATTTCACAAAGTAAAAAGACAGGAGATACTTATTATGCTGCAAAATCTTATATTGATATGGGAACAACATATGTTATGTTAGGTGATAGTGAAAAAGGCTGTGAGTATATTGCAAAAGGCATGAATATGCCTATAGAAGATAAAGAGAAAGGAGCTTATATTAAGACTTATGGTGCCATTAACTTATATGATGCCATATTATATGAAAAGAACTTTGAACAAGTTAAGCAAGTTCAGGAGATATTAAAGGAATATACTAGCGTACTAGACCCACAAACACAGCAAATGACCCATGTAATGGATAGACTATCATTTGCCAGAATTAAAATAGCAATGGGGGAGTTAGAGGGCATATATGAAGAACTTAAAAGTATTGAAGAAGAAATAAATACCGCAGAGGCTGTGAGTTAT
>CALGWE010000794.1:0-4953 GCA_937935915.1 uncultured Clostridia bacterium | reverse complement strand
TTTGATATGGCTTATAGTAAATATAGAGGAAAGATTACAGAGCCGGCCTATGTACAGCTTTTTAAAGAGTGGGTAGAGCGCATTATGGCAAAGAAAAAAGAAATCGTAGATGCAGAGCAAAATAATGTCATGATTATGCAAACGCTTACTCAGAGAAAGGCAAAACGTATGGATATTCCTAAGGGAGCAAGAGAGGTAACAGAAGCTTATAAGAAGCAACAGCAGAAGTATTAAATAAGGAAGTAATATTTTAAATAAAAGCACTAAATAAGAACCTTAATTTTACAAAAAAATATGATATAATAAGCTTGACGACCTATTTAGGAGTATGATATATTTAGTTTGTACCTAAATAGGTCTTTTTTTTATGGCAATTTTTAAGAGATAAAGCTCAAGTGGAGGTGTCAAAAAATGAGAGTACAAATTACTTTAGCTTGTGAAGAATGCAAGCGTAGAAACTACAATATGACTAAGGATAAAAAAGCTCATCCAGATCGTATGGAAACAAAAAAATATTGTAGATTCTGTAAATCACACACATTACACAAAGAAACTAAAAAATAATTTGTGTTAATCACACACCAGGGAGGAAGTAGATTATGATAGGATTTTTTAAAGACTTCATTGCAGAAAGCAAAAGAGTTGTATGGCCTAGCAGACAAGAACTAACTAAATTAACATTAAACGTTCTCGGATTATCTATCATTGTTGCACTTATAATTTATGCAATGGACTTCGCCATCGGTGGTGGAATTGAAGGCCTTATGTATTTAAGAGGTTTATTATAATATGGAGGAACAAGGTATTATGGAAAAGGCAAGATGGTATGTGGTTCATACATTTTCTGGATATGAGAATAAAGTAAAAGCGAATATTGAGAAAGCGATTAAAAATCGTGATATGGAAGACCTCATCCAAGCTGTAGAAGTTCCTCTGCAACAAGAAGTTGAGGAAAAGAACGGTGTTAAAAAAACTGTTCAACGTAAAACATTCCCTGGTTATGTACTAATTAAAATGATAATGACGGATGATACATGGTATGTCGTAAGAAATACCAGAGGGGTTACAGGATTCGTAGGTCCTGACTCTAAGCCAGTTTCACTTTCATTAGAAGAAGTAAAAAACATGGGAATAGAACTCTATGGAGCTTCAACAAATGTAAATATTGGTGACGCTGTTACCTTACTTACAGGTGCATTTGAAGGTTCAGAAGGGATTGTTAAAGAAATTCACCAAGCTAAAGGAACTCTTGTAGTTGCAGTTAGCGGATTTGGTAGAGAGTTCCCTGTTGAGATTAGCATTGATCAAGTAGAAATATTTGAATAATCTAATCGAGAAGGAAACTACACTTAACCTAAGATGTAGACTTCAATGTATGAGTAATCATTAAATTACAAACGCGCGAGTGGGAGGGAATTCCCCGCGAATACCACATTTTTTTAGGAGGTACTGTAAAATGGCAAAAAAAGTTACAGGTATGATCAAATTACAAATTGCAGCTGGTAAAGCAACTCCAGCTCCACCAGTTGGTCCAGCTCTTGGTCAACACGGTGTTAATATCGTTCAATTTACAAAAGAGTTCAATGAAAGAACAGCAAAAGACGCTGGTTTAATTATCCCAGTTGTTATTACTGTATACCAAGACAGAAGTTTTTCTTTCATCACAAAAACTCCACCAGCAGCTGTATTATTAAAAAAAGCAGCTAAAATCGAGTCAGGTTCACCTAACTCAATCAAACAAAAAGTAGCTACAATTTCTAAAGAAGAAATTACAAAAATTGCTGAATTAAAAATGCCTGACTTAAACGCAGGTAGCCTTGAAGCAGCTGAAAGCATGATCGCTGGTACAGCTCGTTCAATGGGAATCGTAATCGCAGAATAATTTAAGTAGAATAATTTTAGGCGCGTAACTATTTACGTGGGAGGGCACAGACCCCGATAAGACCACAAGGAGGTAAAGTAATGAAAAGAGGAAAAAAATATATTGAAGCTGCTAAATTAGTAGACCGTACAGCGGTTTATGATCCAGCAGAAGTATTTGCATTAGTAGAAAAAACATCAACTGCTAAATTTGATGAAACAGTTGAAGCACACATCAAATTAGGTGTAGACAGCCGTCACGCTGATCAACAAGTTCGTGGTGCTATCGTATTACCACACGGTACAGGTAAAACTCAAAGAGTTTTAGTATTCGCTAAAGGAACAAAAGCTGATGAAGCTTTAGCAGCAGGTGCTGACTTTGTTGGTGGCGAAGACCTTATTCCAAAAATTCAAGGTGAAGGTTGGTTTGAATTTGACGTTGTAGTTGCAACTCCAGACATGATGGGTGTTGTTGGTAGACTTGGTCGTGTACTTGGGCCAAAAGGTTTAATGCCAAACCCTAAAGCTGGTACAGTAACAATGGACGTAACAAAAGCAATCCAAGATATCAAAGCTGGTAAAATCGAATACCGTCTTGACAAAACAAACATTATTCACGTTCCAATCGGAAAAGTTTCTTTCGGAGCTGAAAAATTACAAGACAACTTCCACACATTAATGAGTGCAGTTATAAAAGCGAAACCAGCTGCTGCTAAAGGTCAATACCTTCGTAGCATCTCTGTTTCAACAACAATGGGTCCTGGTATCAAAGTAAACCCAATGAAAGCTGATCAATAATTATTGAGATAGATATATAGAGCACGATACTTATCTTTTGATAAGTATCGTGTTTTTTTATTGCTATTGACATATATAAAGTGGTTAACAATATTAACCGATATAATATACACTAAATATAAAAAATGGAAATATATATAAAATAGGAGAAAGTATGAAATTAACAAGAAGCCAATTTAACGTTTTAGTTTATTTAAATGAAACAAATAAAGATGTTACACAAAGAGAAATTTCAAAAGATATAAAGTTAGCTTTAGGATCAGTAAATAAAGTATTAAATGAATTAAATGAGCTTGGATTAGTAAAAGGAAATAAAATTATTAATAAAGGTGTTAAAAAAGCTATCTTTATTGCAGCTGGTTTTGGTTCTAGACTTGCGCCGATTACTTTGACTACACCAAAGCCATTAGTAACTGTAAATGGCAAAAGAATGATAGAAACATTATTAGAAGCTGTAGTAGCTGTAGGGATTGAAGAAATTATTATTGTGCGAGGGTATTTAAAAGAACAGTTTGATTGCTTACTTGAGAAATATCCTAATATAAAGTTTGTAGATAATCTAGAATATAATGAGGCTAATAATATTTCTTCAGTGATGAAGATTAGAGAGCATATAGAAAACTGTTATATATTAGAAGCTGATTTAGTATTATATAATCCAAAACTCATTAAAAAATATCAATATACAAGTAATTATCTAGGTGTTCCAGTGGATGTAACTGAAGACTGGTGTTTTAAAAGTAAACGAGGTATTATTACAAAATTAATGGTAGGTGGAACAGATTGTCATCATATGTTTGGTGTTTCGTATTGGAATACAGAAGATGGTAAAAAACTTAGTGAGCATGTTAAAACTGTTTATGAAATGCCAGGTGGTAAAGAACGTTATTGGGATCAAGTGGCTTTAGAATATTTTATTAAGGAGTATAAAATAGGTATTAATGAATGCAGTTTTGAAGATATTATAGAGATAGATACTTATAATGATTTAAAAAAAGCGGATAACTCATATCTTTAATGTATGTTTCCAATAAAAGCTAAAAAGAAAAAATATTGGAATTTTTATGTTGACCTGTTCGAAAATTGAATATATAATTTACATAACGAACGATATAGCAATTGGGGAGGATAAAGAGAGAATTAAGGAGAATTGCTATGAATAAGAAGTTATGTATGATTTTAGTAGGTTTGATGGGAGCAACAGCTTTTGTAGGATGTGGGAATCAAGCAGAAGCAGATAATGAGGTTGTAATATTTTCTTCTATGGAAGACTATCGTAATGAAGCTTTAGAGGAGCAATTAGAAGAAAAGTTACCTAATGTAGATGTTGTTGTACAACAGTATTCAACGGGAAATAATGCTGCAAAGATAAAAGCTGAAGGAACTGATACAGAAGCAGATATTGTATTAGGTTTAGAAACAGCATTATTCATAACTTTGCGGATATTAGTACATATAGCTCAGAACATTACTTAGATGAATTTGAATTCAATGATAAGATGCGTATATGGGAAAAATCAGATGGCGCTGTTATTATCAATAAAGAAGTGTTAGAAGAAAAAGGTTTACCAGTTCCGACATGCTATGCAGATTTATTAGATGAAAGATATAAAGATTTAATCGTTATGCCATCACCTAAAACATCTAATACAGGTTATATGTTTTTAAATACATGGGTTAACACAATGGGAGAAGATGCAGCATTTGAGTATGTAGATGCATTACAAAATAATATCAAACAATTTACTGAATCTGGTTCAGGTCCAGTAAAAGCTTTAATGCAAAAAGAGGCTGGAATCGGACTTGGTATGGCATTCCAGGCAGCTAAAGAAATTACAGAGGGAGCACCTTTAGAAATTGTAGAGTTTGCAGAAGGAAATCCATATAATACAACTTCTTTTGGGATTATCAAAGGAAAAGAAAATGATGAAGCTGTAAAACAGGTGTTTGAATTCTTAAATGAAGATTTCATTGGTTATGACAAAGCTTACTTTGTGCCAGGGAAAGTATTAAAAGATCAAGTAACTTATATTGAAAATTATCCAGAGAATATTAAGTCATCAGATATGTCAACAATATCAGATGTTGATTTTAAAGAGAAGTTATTAGCTAGATGGCAATACTAAGAGGTGGACACTAGGATGAAGATATGTGTTCAACACTTAACAAAGTCTTATGATGGCAATGAGATTTTGAAAGATATAAATTTTGAAGTAGCAGAGGGAGAATTCCTAGCTATTTTAGGACCATCTGGTTGTGGCAAGACTACTTTGCTTAGAACACTTATAGGAATTG
>CALGWE010000793.1:0-4954 GCA_937935915.1 uncultured Clostridia bacterium | reverse complement strand
ATGTAAGTAAACTTGTAGATAAAGTCAAAGACTTTGCCAAGTACTTTGATAAGGTCAAAGACCTAGGCAAGACAGTTATGAAATATGGTGATAATGTCATGAACTTTTTAGCTAAAAAAGGTAGTGATATTTGGACATTCCTGAGTAAGAGCAAAGTCATTAATAAAGCAGGTGAATTAGTCGGTAAACTTAGTAAATTCGGCTATGATATTCAAGATTTTATTATTAAAAAAGTAGATAAAATCGGTGTAAACATTGGTGAGTGGTGGATGAAACAAGCTCAATTAGGCGTAATACATCCAGACATTGCAAAATGGATTAACAAAAAAGGTGTTTCAGAAATAACTCAAGAGGTAAGCGAAAAGGTAGTTAAAGAAATAGCAGAAGAGTTAGGCGAAAAGGGAATTAAAGAAGTAGCCGAAGAAGTCGGCGAAAAGTTAACTACAGAAGTAGTGGAAGAGTTAGGCGAAAAGGGAATTAAAGAGACAGCTGAGGAAATCGGCGAAAAGTTAACTACAGAAGTAGTGGAAGAATTAGGCGAAAAGGGAATTAAAGAAACAGCTGAGGAAGTCGGTGAAAAATTAACTACAGAAGTAGTAGAAGAATTAGGCGAAAAGGAAATCAAAGAAGCAGCTGAAGAAGTCGGCGAAAAGTTAACAACGGAAGCTATAGAGAATAAAGCAGAGAAAGAAATAAAAGATGTCATACCAAGTATGAAAGATATCAAGGAGTCTGATTTAGATACTTTAAACACTCATATTAAGGAACTTGCAAAAACAGATGTAATGTTAGCTGATAAGTATGTAGAGGCTACATTATATGCAAAAGGAATGGAAGCTGGATATTCTGAAGAGATGATAGAAAAATATATAAAATCATTATCTGGGGATATAGAATATGATATTAAAAAAGAACTTGAAGCAGAGTTTGGTAAAGAGTATTGGGAGAGTCTAAGTGAAGCTGCACAAGAAAAAGAAATAAAAGATGCACTTAATGGTAAAATTGGAAAAGCAGCAGCCACAAAGAATAAGCTTGCTGGACTAAATACAATCATGGAATACCAAGATAGATATCAGAAGGGATATTTTGAAAGTAGTCAATATACTCTTGATGAAATATTAGATATAAAAATAAATGGTAAAGTAAAAGGATATGAGATACAAGCTAAAGATTATAGTGGAATAACTAATGGAGATTTATTACCTAGAGCAGATAAGTTTATTAGTGATAAGGCTGTAGTTGACTATGTAAAAGACTTATGCCCAGACAATAAGGCATTGCAAAATTGTAATACGTTACAAGAAGTAGCTAATGAATTAAGTAAGAAACCTACGATAGTAGAGTTTGTTACATTCCAAGATGCTACACCAGGTAATAATAATATTATTAAATTTGGAGGGGCGTATGGATATGGTTCCATTGAAGGTGGAGGAGCATTTGCGGTCCCTAAGAGTGCTTTACAAGAGTATGCTAATACATACAGTGATATTTGTTCTTATGAAAATGGTATATTTAAAATAAAAGATCAAGAAAGATTTGGACAAGAGGTATTATCAGGTGTTCCATTAACGTCAACAAATGGAACGATTATGATAGAAACTAAGGTACCAATGAATATTAATAATATTTCTATGCCTTCTGTAGTTAATGGTAGTGCATATGCACCATATTTTGTACCTGGTGGTAAGCTACTTAGTGGACAAACAGAAGCAACTATTATACCGATAAAAACAGTTATTACTGATAAAACAGTATTAGGTGATCAATCAATAAGTGGAAGTAGTAAAGGGATTGATTATATCGTATCATTAATAAAATAGAGGTGAAAATAATATGAGTAATGAAGCGTACAGAGACTTAGTAGATTATGCATATAGTTTAGTTAATATAGTTAATGAAAGATATTTAGAAGGAGGAAATACTATATATAAGTACCTTGTATTAGGTATTGGAAATTATTTAGTTGAAGGTAGGCCAGGGAGTGGACATAACTATCAAGCAATTATTGATGCTATTCATGAATATAATACAGATCATCCTGAAGCAAAGGCAGATAAGGGGCTTGAAGAAGGAATGCTTGATCTTATTCATAGTGTAGGAAATGGTGCATTATTTAGACTTGCCCAAAAGGTAATGATTTGTGTACAGTATGAGCTTAAGAAAGAAAAAGAAGGAAGTAATTCATTTGAACTTGATTGTAAGCTGGTATTAAATGAAATAAATAAAGCAATACAAAAACAGTACAATCGAATAAAGAAAGAATATGAAGATATAGATAACTGGATTAAAGATAATAATACTTTTTTACAAGAAAATTATGGTATAAGTCTTTTAGAAAATAGCTAGATGTCATATATATTTTAGCGGTTAGATGTACTAGAAACATGATACTTTAATAAGGGGCATTAGGTTAATAGAAAGGATGAAAAAACTAATTACACCTATAAAAATAGGTGTTCAAAATGATGTCTTATAGTAATTAAGATAGTTATATTTAGAAAGGCTAGTGTTTTCAAATAAAAGCATTGGCCTTTTTTTGAAGGTAATTAATTTACTAGGAGAATGGTTGATGAATGCTAAGGATATGTATCATTATCAGTATATGTTAGACAATTAATGTAAAAGCATTAGAGGATATAGGAATTATTAAAGATATAGGTAGATAGTACTAATGAATAGAAATGAATATGAAAAAAAGATAGAAGAGTTAGAAATAAATCTAAAGAGATTAAGAATTGTAATTGGAGAAAGAACAAAGGGTGTTATTGCAAAGGTGATAAGTGGTTCTTATATTCTGTTGGTGAAAGACAAAATTTAACTGTTACTGACGAAGGTACTGAAGAAGAAATTTTTAAGTATTTATTTATGATAGCACTTGGAAAACATGAAGAGTATTATAGATAGTTATATAGTGGAGAAGGAAATCAGATATTATGAGCAATGGAGTATATAAGGATTTAGTAGATTATGCATATAGCTTAGTTAACATAGTTAATAAAGGATATGTAGAAGAAGGCGAGCGTTTGTATTATACATTTCTTTTACTTGGGATTGGAAATTACTTAGTTGAAAGTAGACCAGGAAATGGGCATAACTATCAAGCAATTGTTGATGCGATACATTTATATAATACAGATCACCCTGAATTAAAGGCCAATAAAGGATTTGAAGCAGGAATACTGGACCTTATTAATAATTTAGTAAAAGGTGCACCTTTTAGAATGGCACAAATTGCAATGAATTGTATAAGTTATGAGCTTAAGAAAGAGAAAGATGGAAGTAATTCATTTAAATTAGATTGCAAACAACTACTAGGTGAATTAAATAAGGCTTTACAAAAAGAACATAATCGAATACAGCAAGAGTATGCAAACATAGATAACTGGATTAAAGATAATAATATTTTTTTACAAGAAAACTATGGTATAAGTCTTTTAGAATAATTGCTAGATATAACATACATTTTTGCAGATAAGCCTATTGTAAATGAGACGTTTTTTAGATACAGCTAAAGGTACTATAGATAAAGTTCAAGGAATATTAAAAGAAGGTAATAGTATTATACAGGTGAAAATAATATGAGTAATGAAATATATAAAGATTTAGTGGATTATGCATATAGTTTGGTGAATATAGTTAATAAAAGGTATTTACAGGGAAAAATGAAAGCATATCCAGTTCTTTTATTAGGAATTGGAAATCATAAGGTTGAAAGTAGACCGGGAAATGGACATAACTATCAAGCCATTATTGATGCTATTCATTTATATAATGCAGATTATCCTGACTCAAAAGTAAGTAAAGGATTTGAAGAAGGGCTGATGGATATTATTAGAACTTCAGTAACAATCCAAGTTGCTCAACGTGCACTCGATTGTATAAGTTATGAATTGAAAAAAGAAAAAGAAGGAAGTAATTCATTTAAATTAGACTGTAAAAAGTTGTTAAATGAATTGAATAAATCAATACAAAAAAATTATGATCAAATTAAGAAGAAATACGTAGATATAGATAAGTGGCTTAGAGAAAATAGTGCTTTTTTGGAAGAAAATTATGGGTATAAATTTGAGTAAATAATTGATATTATTTATATGAGTAAATATAAGAATTTATAAAAAGAATGATTAGTGAATTTATTTAACTAATCATTCTTTTTACAAAAATGGCTTTTCACATGATTATTTTATTGAATTTTACGATGATGGAAAAATAAAGAGTTGAATCAGTTAAAGATGGAGTAAGCTGATTCATTATTTTTCTATGTTTATGGGAAGAGATGCAAATTGAAAATGAGATAAACATAAAAAATTATGGTATAAGTCTTTTGAGATATAGGTATTTAATGCGTAATGATGATATAGAATGAAAAAATAAAAAAAGAACTTAACATAGATAGTTAGGCAAGGAGATAAGATGCTATGGGGAGAAACATAGAAGTTCAAACACAGGCACTAACTAGTTTATCAAGGGACTATAGAACTTATGGACAAAGTACATATAGTCGTTATAAATCTGGTGCTAGCCAGATTGAAAGAGAATTAGAAAGCATAATAAGAAAGTACTCAGAGTATAGCAGTGTAACGAGTAAGGCACGTAATATACAAAGTAAATTACGTGAAATTGAAAGACAAGTTAAGGAAGTAGAAACTCGTAGTAGTAAACTAAGTCAAGGATTAAGTAATGTAGCAGCTTCTTATAGGGAAGATGAAACACAATCAAGAAATATTATTCAGGCAAAAAAGCTATCCGTAGATAAGATGAGTAATAAGACTACCAATGTAAAAGTAGCTGTTAAATTAGATAGTAAATTAATCGCTAGTGAAATAGGTAATGCGGTAGCTACAGCTACAAAAGCTGTAGTAGATAAAGTACAAGATATTACAGAGGGCACTATAGAAACAATTAAAAGTTCTAGTGTTGTATCTCAGATTAAAGGGATAGGTAAGAAAGTCTC
>CALGWE010000792.1:0-4953 GCA_937935915.1 uncultured Clostridia bacterium | reverse complement strand
AGGAACAGTAACAGGAGTTAAACCTTTTGGTGCCTTTGTTTCACTTGATGGAACAACTCAAGGACTCGTTCACATATCTCATATCACACACGGTTATTTAGCTGATATTAATGAAGCGATTAAAGTGGGTGACCAAGTGAAAGTTAAAATTCTTTCTATTGATAGTGAAAAAGGTAAAATTTCTCTTTCTATCAAAGAAACACAAGAAAAACCTAGAAACAATTCTAGACCTCAGAAAAAAGAGGCTCCTACTGAAGACTTTGAAAGCTTAATGAAAGACTTCCTTAAGTTCTCAAATGATCGTCAAGCGGATATCAACAAACGATTAAATCGCTAATCGTTTTTACATCAGGTGCACATCATTCACGCTGAAATTTAGATTCAAAAAGGTGTATAAGCTTAGCTTATACACCTTTTTAATTACATAGGTTGATATCCAATTAAAGAACGCACTACTTCACCGGCAATAATAAGCCCTGAAACGGATGTTACAAAGCACATTGAACCTGGAGTTTGTCTTCTTCCTGCACCTGCACCACCATGTTTTAAATTTTGGTCTGGTTTGATTGGTGTTTCTGTAGAGTAAACTACTTTTAACTTTTTAACGTGTCTTGCTTTAAGTTCTTTACGCATAACTTTTGCAAGTGGACATACACTTGTTTTGTAGATATCTGTTACAACAAGTTTTGTAGGGTCTAATTTATTAGCTGCGCCCATGGCACTAATAATTGGAATGTTCATGGCTTTACATCTTACAATAAGATCGATTTTAGCTGTCACCATGGCGATAGCATCTACAACGTAATCATAGTCTGTACTTAAAAGTTTATCTGCTGTTTCTGCAGTGTACATTTCTTCATATGCAATAACTTCTGCTTCTGGATTAATTTCTAAAACTCTTGCTTTCATAAGCGCTGCTTTAGATTGTCCTACTGTTTTAGATGTCGCATGAATTTGACGGTTAATATTACTAATACATACTGTATCATGATCAATTAAAACAAGTTTACCGACACCTGCTCTTGCAAGCGCTTCTACCGTGTAAGAGCCTACGCCCCCTACACCAAATACAGCAACTGTACTTGATTTAAGCTTATTAAGATTTTCTGTCCCAATAAGCATTTCTGTTCTTGAAAATGCATGTAACATTACTTTGCTCCTCTATTTTAACTTTTATATTGAAACTATTACCTCGTTAGAAACTAACAAACTTTACAAATTTCTTTTTTTATACTATAGGATTTTTTTCGAATATGCAACCACTTATTTCAGACAAGCTTTCACACTGTAACACTTACTAACATATATTATAGTGCATGTTCTTTTATTATATTTTATAAAAAGGAGGGAAAAACTTATGTCTCTATTTCGTGTTTTATCAATTGATGGTGGTGGTATACGTGGCATCATACCTGCAACAATTCTAGTTTATCTAGAAGAATGCCTAAAGAAAAATAGTGGTAATCCCGAGGCACGCATTGCGGATTATTTTGACCTCATTGCTGGTACAAGCACCGGCGGCATTTTAACCGCGCTTTATCTTACACCGGATGCAAACAAACGTCCTCGCTACACTGCTGAAGATGCACTTAATTTCTACTTAAATTATGGACAGACTATTTTTCACAAAAGCTTTTGGTATACACTTAAAAGCCTAAATGGTATTTTAGGGGCTAAGTATCCTGCTAAACCCTTTAACGAACTACTCCAATCTATATTTGGCAGTCTAAGACTTAGCGAGCTTTTAAAACCTTGCCTCATTCCTAGTTTTGACATTAAAAATAACCGGGCTATTTTCTTTAACCAAACGGATTGTCTCTATCACCATAAAGAAGACTTCTTCGTTCGCCATATCATTCGCGCCACTACTGCTGCTCCTTCTTACTTCCCTGTAGCTCAAATTACTTCTTGTGAAAATACGCCTTTTACTTTAATAGATGGTGGTGTCTTTGCGAATAATCCAGCCTTATGTGCTTATACTGAATGTCAAAAGCTCACAGACCATTATTTATCACCTAATGATATTCTCTTACTCTCTTTAGGTACAGGCGCTGCACACAAGAATCTAAACACGCGCTTCTTAAAATCTGGTGGTCTTACACAGTGGGCATTACCACTCTTCGATATTTTATTAAGTAGTAATGCTGAAATCGTCCACCATAAACTCAATGTCCTTTTTAATGATCCCACTATAGATGACAATTATTTACGTATCCAAACACACTTTGATAGTTATGATGCCAAAGAACTGGCTTTAGATAGTGTTACGAATGCCGACATAAGTGCACTACATGATTTAGCTGAGCTTGTTACGAATGACTATAAAAATCAAATTGATGCTTTTAGCAAACGCCTTATCAGCGGCAATTAATATTTTAGTAAAAGTACTAGTATGCTGCTAAAAGGCTACTAGCACTTTTACTATATTTTTAACGTACATATAGTTTCTTAGGTTTACGTTTTTTTCTGATCCAAATCAAAAGCAGTATGATTAAAATAATCACGAGGGTTAGGACAATAGCCCCTATTACATAAGAAGGTGCAATAGCTGGTTTTATATTTTCACCGGTGCGCCCTTCTATTGGCATACTTTCTAATGTTCGTACAGGTCGATAATCTGATACCCCACCTATACTATAGAGCCTATTATGCCCCGCCACACTTCCCATTCCCTCCATAGTTGTATAACTTAGGCGATAAGGACTTTCTTCCCAGTTATTTGCTTCCTTGTTATAAACAATACCTGCTGCTGGGAAACTCATCCCATCTGTCATAATATAGAGCTTTTCCCCTCCACCATATACTGTATTTTGATTGCTTACACCATCAAAAGGCAAATTGGCACCACTTATGATTTCCTTGCCGTTATAAATTTCTGTACTTACTAATGGCTTACCTACTGTATTATATCCTCCTGTAATCACCAAGCTATCTCCTACTATATCTACAATAGGTGCATAACGCCCTTCATTTAACATCCCTACTTTTTCCCATGTTTTTTCTTTATTTAGCTTCCATATTTCTCTGCTTATTTCTACATTGCCAGTATGGGCCCCTTTAGGTAATCCGCCTATCATATAAACTTCATTTCCATAGTTTATAAGGGCTGGATATTCTCTAGCACTTGGCATAATTTCGTAACTTTTTTCCTCCCATACATCATCTTTTATATTATAGACATAGTACATATTCTTAGCTTGACTTTGGTCAAATACAACAAGCAATAAATGTTGTTTCATTGGTACCATTCTTGCCCCTCTTGCATAACTTTCTAAATTAGAAGCTTGTGGCAAGTCTGCAAGCTGCGTCCATGTATCTGTTTTAATATCATAAACTAATAGCGCTTCATTAGGTGTATAGTCTTCCCCCATACCTGCTGTCACATAAATTTTGTTTTCATGATTTGCTACTGCCATATGGCTTAAGGCAATCGGTAATGGGGTATGCCTTGTAAAACCATACGCTTTATTTTCTACAAGTAATAATTGATTGGTGGTATCACCGTTATAACGTGTTAAAACAAACTCTCCAAGGCCTGTAAAATTCCCCATATACTTGGCTGTAATCTCCGTATCCGTCCAAGCCATAACCTCTAAGGCTTCTCCATTTAAACATATTGTTCCTGGATTAATGCCAAAGAACTGCCCCTTGATTTTAATATTGCCATTGTCACCACGTATTAACTTATGCATAACAGCATAAGGATTTTCTACAGCCCGTTTCATATCTACACGGCCACTAGCACTTACTAAACTAGAGGGTAATTGCTTAACCCCACCTATTACTCTATCCCTAATTCTTATAATCTCTTCATTAGGGAAAAGACGCCTTAACATGGCAACCTCTCCACTTACAAGGGCTGCTGACATAGAAGTCCCTTGTAAATAACAATACTTTCCTATACTTTTTCCTACACCTACATCATCTAAATATAATTTACTTGCTTCTGTAATGCCTGTGGCAACAAGACGTACCTTAGTTGTACCTTTTATAAGCTTAAAGGATTCACTTGTCCAGTAATTGTTTGCTTCGATATTAAAAGCACCTATATTCTCCCACTTCCCATTGTTATAAGCTTCTACATAGCAAGTAGGCATATTCTCTGGATTGTTAGCAGGACACTGGGACCAAAAACTTAAACCGAAATACCTTTCTGCTTCACTTGTAGGTAAGTCTAAAGTTATGCTATTGGGCGTGTTGCTACTTCCCACTTCATATTGCACTGGCACTTCATCCTTTTTCAATTGCCATACAAGGCCACACTTTCCCTCAAAAGCTATTTGATCCGTAATACTTATATTCGCGCCATTAAAACCTATTTGATTATCTTCAAACCCTAAATACACTTCATTTGTATCACTTAGAGCTGGAATATAGGCCTCTTTACTGTAAGTTGAAAGCATAGAGGTACCTGGTGCGAATACATCCACGGTATATTTCCCATAATTTGAAAAACTGGCCATCTCATCATTAGGCGTGGAAGCACCTACTACAATGGTATAGGGTAAGTTATAGCCTGGTGGAAAGAGTTTATCTTGGTCTAAATCAGTCCTATTATTACCAGCTGCACATACAGAAATAATGCCGGCTTCACCTGCTGCCACAATAATGTCTTCTAATGCTTTAGGATTTTCTTTGCTTCCCCAAGCATTACAGATAGCCACAATATTCACCCCTTCTTTCTGTGCATCTAATACATATTGATAGGCAGCTATTGCCTGACTGACTTTTCCCTCACCACTGGCATCTATATGTTTAAGTGCCATAATTTTAGTTTGGTGGCTTATACCTGCTATTCCAATCTCATTATTTACTTTAGCTGCAATAATCCCTGCACAGTGGGTCCCATGCCCTACCTCATCCATAGGATCTGCATTGTCATCAATAAAGTTATAACCATATTTCCCTGGCAAGCTGGTTGTATTTTCCCACATATTTTCTACTAAATCAGGA
>CALGWE010000791.1:0-9577 GCA_937935915.1 uncultured Clostridia bacterium | reverse complement strand
TAGCTCATGAAGTAACAAATTATATGAAGGATTTAGTAGGTGAGCGAGCAGTTGTATTATTTGAACAAGGCGGTATGGGTTCAGAAGACTTTGCTGTCTATTCTCATAAAGTACCAAGCTTATATGTAATGTTAGGAGCAGGTACAAAACAGGAGAACGAATTATTCGGAGAGCCAATGCATAATGAAAAAGTTGTATTTAATGAAGACATCTTAACTACAGGTGCAGCAATGCATGCTTATAGTGCCATTATGTGGTTAAAAAATAACAAATAAATGAGATAACGTATAGTTTAGAAAGTTGATAAATGCTGTAGTTACTTGACAAAATAACGCTTTATTGATACACTGAGGGAAAATGTACAAAAGCGTAGAATAGAAGTAGTAGGTGTGTATATCTTTTTCAGAGAGCTATCAGTTGGTGTGAGATAGTAAAGTATAGCATTGAACTCGTCTAGGAGCTCCAAGGTTGAAATCAAGTAGGCTTTGGCGGGTATTTTCCGTTATAAAAATCAAGTGCAGGCCCATGCCTGAATGAGAGTGGTACCGCGGACGGATTTATATCCTTTCGTCTCTTTATTGTTAATAAGGAGGCGGAAGGATTTTTTATTTGTAAAACTTTTGTGCATAATAAGAAAATGACGGAGGCAGTTATGGAAAGAATATATAATCCAAAAGATATTGAACCAAAATGGCAGAAATATTGGGAAGATAATCAAACATTTAAAACAGATGTTTGGGATTTCTCAAAACCTAAATATTATGTATTAGACATGTTCCCATATCCATCAGGGGTAGGTTTACATGCAGGACATCCAGAAGGATATACAGCTACAGATATCATTTCAAGAATGAAAAGAATGCAAGGTTACAATGTATTACACCCAATGGGATATGATTCATTTGGTCTTCCAGCTGAACAATATGCAGTAAGTACAGGAAATCATCCAAATGGTTTCACACAAACAAACATTGGTAACTTCAACAAACAACTTAAAGAACTTGGTTTCGACTATGACTGGTCTAAACAAATCGCTACAAGTGATGCATCATTCTACAAATGGACACAATGGATTTTCAAACAATTATACCTTGATGGTTATGCAAAATACGTGGACATGCCTGTAAACTGGTGTGAAGAATTAGGGACAGTATTATCAAACGACGAAGTAATCGATGGTAAATCTGAAAGAGGTGGCTTCCCTGTTGTTCGTAAAAACATGAAACAATGGGTTATCGACCAAGTAGCATTTGCTGAAAAACTTTTAGAAGGTTTAGATGAAATCGACTGGCCACAATCTACAAAAGATATGCAAAGAAACTGGATTGGTAAATCTGAAGGTGTTGAGGTTGACTTCAAAATCGTTGGTGGTGGAGACTTCTCAATCTTTACAACATGTATTGAAACAATCTACGGTATTACATTCATGGTACTTGCGCCAGACGGAAAACTTGTACAAGAATTAATGCCTAGAATCGAAAACAAAGAAGAAGTACAAGCTTATATCGATGAAACATTAAAGAAAAACGATATGGACCGTACACAACTTAATAAAACAAAATCAGGTTGCCAGTTAAAAGGGATTTATGCAATTAACCCTGTAAATGGTAAAGAAGTACCAGTATTTATCGGAGACTTCGTACTTGCAAGCTATGGTACAGGTGCAGTTATGGCTGTGCCATGTCACGACCAAAGAGACTATGAATATGCGATCTCTCACAACATTCCAATGATCCAAGTTATTGAAGGGGATGTAAGTGAAAAAGCATTTGAAAAAGGTGAATACCTTGGAAAAGGCTGCAAACTTATGAATTCAGAAGAATTTACAGGTATGACAGTAGAAGAAGCTAAAAAAGCGATTACAGATAAAGTAGTAGCAATGGGTATTGCCCGCACACGCGTAAACTACCACTTCAGAGAATGGATCTTCGCAAGACAAAGATACTGGGGTGAACCAGTACCAGTTGTTTATGAAGAAAACGGCAACATTCACGTACTTGATGACGCTGAATTACCATTAGTACTTCCTGAACTTGAAGATTACAAAGGTAAAAATGGTAAAGCGCCACTTGAAAATGCTGAAGAGTGGAAACACTATGATCACAATGGTGTAAAAGGTAAGAGAGAAACTTCTACAATGCCAGGTAGTGCAGGTTCAAGTTGGTACTACTTAAGATACATTGATCCACACAATGAAGATGAGTTTGCAAATCAAGAACTCTTAAAACACTGGATGCCAGTTGATCTTTACATTGGTGGACCAGAGCATGCAGTAGGACACTTAATGTATGCGAGAATCTGGAACAGATACCTTTATGAAAAAGGTTTATCACCAGTTAAAGAACCATTCAAAAAACTTGTTCACCAAGGTATGATTCTCGGTTCAAATGGTATCAAAATGGGTAAACGTTTCCCTGAATTCGTTGTTAACCCAAGTGATATCGTTGATAAATACGGTGCAGATACACTTCGTTTATATGAAATGTTCATGGGTGCTTTAGAAGCTTCTAAACCATGGAGCGATCAAGGTGTAGAAGGTGCTAGAAGATTCATCAACAGAGTATGGAACTTCTTCGCTGATGAAAGCCATATTACAGAAGAAAATGATGGTACACTTACTAAGGTATACCACCAAACAGTTAAAAAAGTTACAAATGACTATGAAACATTAGGTTTCAATACAGCGATCAGTCAACTTATGATTTTCGTAAATACAGCGATGAAAGCTGGCACTTGCCCAAGAGAATACGCTGAAGGATTCATTAAAATGTTATCTTGCGTATGTCCACACATTGGGGAAGAATTATGGGAAATGTACGGTCATAATGAATCTATCGCAACTGCTGAGTGGCCAAAATATGATGAAGCTGCTATGGTAGAAGATACTGTTGAAATCGGTGTACAAGTAAACGGTAAATTAAGAGGTACAGTAGAGCTTGCAGCAGATGAAGAAGAAGAATCAGCTAAAGCAAAAGCAAAACAAGTACCATCAGTTGCAGCCTTTATTGAAGGAAAAACAATTGTAAAAGAAATTTACATCAAAGGTAAAATTATGAACATCGTTGTTCGCTAATTACGAGAGATAATAGATTGAATAGATAAATTAAAACCTCGAACTTAAGGGTGCTTAAGTTCGAGGTTTTTTATTTATTATGTATGTGATATAATTATAAAGAATTTAAAATAAAGAATATTCTAAAAGATAAGAGGAGTGGAGGGGGTTTAAATGAAAGAATCGTTAGAAAGGCGGCATATTCATAAAAGAATAGCTATATTTATGGCATTTATAATGTTGTTTACAATGTTGCCAATGCATACACTGCAAGTATATGCAAAAAGTAATGAAGCTAAAATTCTCATATGGTCAACATATATTTTGCAAACAGAAATAAAGAAGTTATATGCACCCGGTCTAAAAGATTTTATAAGTAAAGATGAAGTAGCCGGTTATGCAGGAGTTGATTCAATTTCTGTAGATTTAAAAGTAGGTACCCAAGATAATCCTCAGCATTTTATGGGTACCGAAGATTTATCACAATATGGCCTAATTATTGTGTTGATGCCATACGAATCATTAACAGATACTGATGTAAGTGCATTAAAAAATTATGTTAATGCTGGTGGGCGAGTTGTATTACAGGGAGAAAGGGATGGTTTTGCGAGATATGAAAATAAAGTATTATTAGATTTTGCAAAACAATTAGGTGTAACGGTTCAAATTACAATTAATGACGACGATATGGGTAATGCCATTATAAATAAAGATTCAGATATAATGGGTGGTAAAGATCTTGTAGGAAATGAACTTGAGTATAGGGCAATTGGAGAGATTACTTATAGTGGAGATGCACAAGTTATTGCCACAACTGTAAACAAAAAATATCCTTTTATTGTAGATTTTCCAGTTCAAAAAGGACGTATAACTGTAATGTCAGATATAAACTGGTGGCATAGAAGGAGCAACATGCTCCATACACCTGCTCAATTACAGTCTGCACAGGAATTATGGGGAAAATTTTTATCAAACTCTGCAAAAAATATGGAAGATGTAGAGAATGGAATTAATCCTAATGTGAAGCATGAACATCATTACAATTATATAAGTCAAGGTAATAAGATTTTGGCATATTGTGATGAAACACAGGGTGCCTCTGAATGTGAATATTATGGAAGAAGTAACGCTATTGCAGTAACCTTATTAGCTAATGATGCAATTTATTCAGGTGAAGCTTATTCAGGTATTACGTTAGAAGGAATAGACACATATAATGCTATTACAAAAAGTAATTTAGAAAAGTCACAGGTAAGTTTCTATCAAGTAGAAACAGAAAGAACCACTACTGGAGGAATAAAACTTGAATCAGCACCAAAAGAAAAAGGACATTACTATGCAGAAATTACAAGTAATGGTGCTAAGGCTGTAGCGGCATTTAGTATTAAGGGATTAGCACATGGTATTACAGTAGAAAATGGGTGGGCAGAAATGGCAGACAGTAAAGCAGAGGAAGATACTATTGTAACAATTAAGGCAAATCCAGCTCCAGAGGGAAAAGTGTTTGATAAGTGGACATCTAAAGATGTAACATTTGCAGATGCAAATAGTGCAGAAACAACATTTAACATGCCTGACAAAGATGTCACAGTAACAGCTAACTATATAGATAAACAATTAATAGAACTAAAAATTGAAAATAAGCCTAATAAACTAAGCTACTATACTGGAGAAAGTTTTGAGCAGGCAGGAATGATTGTAAAAGCTTATTATAATGATGGGACGATAAAAGATGTTACAGCCCAATGTAGTTATTCACCAAAGGGTGGGTTAACTAAAGCGAATCAAGAAATTACAGTGAGCTATACAGAAGCAGAGGTAACAAAAGTTGCCGTGCAATCTATTAGTGTAACTGATAGGCCAATCTTGACGGCCACCTTACATTTTGATAGCCAAGGTGGAAGCCATGTTCAGGATATGGAAGTACCAATTAAAGAGACAGTGAAAATGCCAATAACAACAAGGTCAGCTTATAAGTTTGAAGGATGGTATACTGAGCCACAAGGAAAAGGAACATTATATACAGACTCTACAAGCATTACAACATCTACTTGTTTATATGCAAAGTGGTGTAAAGAAATAAAAGAAACAAGCCCAAGTACATCTTCTAGCTCATCATCTCATTCTACGCAAAATACCACAGCTCAAAATTCATCAATAGTTATCATTGATAAAAAGCGCTATAACATTGGCAATCAAAAAGTTTCAGGAGAAGAAACTATTTTTACAGTAGATCAATTTGAGTTTACTGCTAAGATTAAAGAGGCACCTAGCGGTTCAGAAGTTATAATGCCAATTACGGCTACAACGAATATCGTTAAAGCACAGCTTAATTTACAGAATGTCAAAGATATGGCAGATAAGTTTATTTTACTTAAAATAGAAAATCAAAAAGCAGTTTATACAGTGCCAACAAGTGCCATAGATGTAGCTAAGGTATCTAAAGCATTAGGACAAGATAGTTTAAAAGATATTCAAGTAGAGATGATTTTTGAGAAAACAACTCAGGAAACAATAGACCAGCTTGAGAAACATATTAAAGATCAATATACGATGATAAATGTGCCAATGACATTTGAAATACAAGCTATGGTAAATGGTAAAGCAATAAAGCTTGATACATTTAATACATATGTTGCAAGAAATACAGAAGTAACTGCTAAAGAAGCTGAAGGCATTACAACAGCAGTGATTATTGGAAAAGATGGTAGAATGTATCACATACCTACTAATGTTTATCAAGAAGATAATAAGTATTTTGTACAGGTGAATAGTCTAGTAGGTGAAAATTATATTCTCATTGAAAATAAAGTAAATTATAGTGATGCAGCAGGAAAATGGTATGAAGAAGTAGCAAATGAATTAGGTAGCCGAATGATTACAAAGTGCTTGGAAGAAGGCAATGCTATTCAAGGGGACAAGGCTATTACAAGAGCAGAATTTGCAGCACTTTTAGTAAATGCTTTAGGTTTACCACAAGCACCTGAAGGCGCAGATTGCTT
Organism: uncultured Clostridia bacterium; assembly: GCA_937935915.1. Classification (GTDB taxonomy): domain Bacteria; phylum Bacillota; class Clostridia; order Lachnospirales; family Cellulosilyticaceae; genus Cellulosilyticum. Next base: position 3,523 of record CALGWE010000791.1, on the reverse strand, counting down.
CAAGGATGTAGCAAAAAGTTCAAGTTATTTGGGAGAAATTGGAGCAGCTTATCAATATAAGATTATAAAAGGAATATCAGAGGATCAGTTTGCACCAAATAAAACAATTACAAGAGAAGAAGCTATGGCTATGATGCAAAGAGCAGCAAAGGTAGCACAACTCAAAGGTGAAAAAGGTCAATTAGAAGCATTTGAAGATTATAGCAAAGTAAGTGAATGGGCTAAGGATGCAGTGGCATTTAACATAGGAAGTGACTTAATTATCGGTTCAAATAATAAGCTTCGTCCACAAAGTACAATTACAAGAGCAGAAAGTATGACAGTCGTGCTTCGTATGCTTCAAAAAGCTGATTTAATTGATATAAGAGTAGAAGTATAATATGAGAATAAAAAGGTATAAGCCTAGTACGGGGCTTATACCTTTTTTATTACATATAGATAAAGTGATTTTAAATATTGTAAAAAGATAAAATAACCCATGACAATAATATAATGTAGGAATATAAGAAGAAAGTGAAACCTTTCTCCTAGATAGAGGTACTAATATATAACTCATGAGTAAAAAGTAGTAGGGGAGCGATTAAAGGTGAAGGAAATAGCATGTGAAGTGATTAGGGATTTATGTCCTTTGTATGAAAAAGAAGAAGTCTCTGAAGTGACTAAAAAGGTAATTGAAGCTCATGTAGAAGGCTGTGAGTCATGTAAAATATATTATGCGCAGGCTAAAACTGAGAATGAACAAAAAAAGAAGATGCAGGAAGCTTGTTATGTAAAAGCTGCTTCTAAGTTAAGGGTAAGAAAGCGATTTTTTTTGCTAAAAGGCTTAGCCATATTCTCCATACTTTTAATTACCTTTAATAGTTTTTTTCAGATAACGAAAATGGTATCAACGTCAATGAAGCCTGTTATCAATGTAGGAGATATGTGTGTCATTAATAAGAAGGCATATGCATTTGCAAATCCTCAGAAAGATGATGTGATTTATTATAACAATCCACAATATATGTATAATGCCATAGGTAGAATTATTGGTTGTCCAGGAGATCATATTGTGATTAAAGAGGGGAAACTTTATGTGAATGATGAGCTTTATGAACGTTATAGCCAGCAAGAGGTATTATTACGAGATTTAGGTTCAGGAGAAGAAAAAGAGAAGTTAAATACGGTACTTGATGAAAATGAATATTTTATTATGGGAGATTATGTAGAGAGTGCTTGTGATAGTCGGCATTATGGGCCTTTTAAAAGAACTAATATAAAAGGTAAAGTTATTTTATTAGAGGAACAAAGCGTCATGCAGCCGGAAATAGCCGAGCTAGAAAGTAGGTAGCAAGATGATGAAGTCAGCTTTTGAAAATCTCTATGAAACGTATTATTGTAAAGTTTACCGGTATCTTTTAAAACTAGTTGGTTATGAGGAAAATATAGTTTGGTACTAATGGCCTATTATTTTGATGAACTGCCCATTAAGCTCATAAGTGAACAATTACATATCAAAGAAGGTGCTGCGAAAACCCTACTTTTTAGGGGGAGAAATAAGTTAAAGAAACAGCTTGAGAAGCAAAAAATCGTAAAAAACTAATAAGAAAACAGTCTTTTGTGATAGTAGTCAATTACTGGGGATTAAATGGATACCAATAAACATAGTAAATTTGCACATACTATGAATAAAATGACAGATAGGAGCGTAAAACATATGGAAATACATGTCCCAGAGTTATCTGTCGTTGCTATCATAGGTGACGATTTAAGTAATCAAGCATTATTTGCTAAAAAGTATTTTAGGAAGGAAGAAGTCTTTAGCATAGCAGAGGAAAAGAAGGTGGGAAGAAGACTTAAGTTGGGGCAGTTAGCGGCAATTTATATATCTTTTACAGATGAGCAGGAAAGTAAACAGATTATCACGCTTGGTAAAAAGTATCATGTAACACCTATAGGCATTTTGGTCACAAAGGAAAGTACAAATGAAAGCAAAGAAGTGTTACAAAGGGTGGAAAAACTAAATAAAATGGGCTTTAAGCAAGTGTATAAAGTCAATATGCCGTCTGAGTTAGATAAAGTTACTGTGAAACGGGTTAAACTAAGTAATAACAAAAGAGATTTAAAGGGGCCTTTTGACCTTATTGGAGACGTACATGGGTGTTATGATGAACTTTGTGAGTTATTAGAAAAACTAGGTTATGAAGTGGATGCTGCAAACTATAAGGTAACTAACAAATCAGGGAGAACAGTTGTGTTTTGCGGGGACCTTGTAGATAGAGGTCCTAAAATAGTAGAAGTATTAAAGCTTGTAATGCATATGGTGGCAGCGGGAACAGCATATACTGTTATGGGTAATCATGATAGCAAATTGCAACGTAAATTACATGGTGCTAATGTCAAAGTGATTCATGGATTAGAGGCAACCCTAAAGCAGCTTGAGAAGGAGCCTGAGGAATTTATAAAGAAGTTAAGCGCTTTTTTAGATGGCTTAGTAAGTCATTATGTATTTGATGAAGGCAAATTGGTGGTGGCACATGCGGGGCTCAAAGAACATCTTCATGGTAGAGAGTCCAAGGCTATAAAAGATTTGGCAATGTTTGGAGAGACAACTGGTAAGTTTGATGAACATGGATTTCCTATAAGATTAGATTGGAGTGAGCATTATAAAGGAAAAGCGTTAGTAGTTTATGGTCATACTCCAAGATTAAATCCTAGAATGAATAACTATACCATTAATATTGATACAGGTTGTGTGTATGGTGGGAAATTAACAGCTTTTAGATATCCTGAACAAGAGATTGTAGATGTGAAGGCAAGGGCAACTTATTATGAATCTACAAAGCCTATTGTATAGGGGAATTTATTGAATTTTATAGGTGTTGTACTTTAAGAATAAGGTACGATATTAAAAAAGGCTCCGATATACTGTAGTTACCCCCAATAGTTAGACTTAAAATCTAACTATTGGGGGGCGGTACATACTTAAAATTGGGGTCTTTATATAAAGTAAGTATGGGGTATCCATTATTGAGATGATAAAATATATACTTTAAAAGAACAGTATTTTTGGGTATACTAAAATCATAAGATAGTTTTGCTATAAAGGAGACTCTAATGGGAGCAAAAGAATATAATAAAAGAAAAAAACAAAAGACATTACAAGAGCTTAATTTAGAGGATGACTTCTTATTTGCAAAGGTAATGAGTGATAAGAATATCTGTAAAAAGGTGATTGAAAAAATCCTAGATATTCAAATTAAAGAGATTAAAATGCCTGAAGAACAAAAGGTTATAGATATATTATTAGATAGTAAAGCAGTTAGATTTTCTTAACTATATAGTTCAGTCTACAGATGAAGTGGCAGAAAGTTCAAGAAGTAACTTAGTAAAGGCAATTAACCAAAAAGTAAACAATGTAAAACATGATAAAACGATGGAGGTGGAATATATGACACTTTTTGAAAGAGATAGAATCAACTTTGAAGAAGGGAGAGAAGAAGGGAGAGAAGAAGGGAGAGCAGAAGGGAGAGCAGAAGGGAAA
>CALGWE010000790.1:0-1359 GCA_937935915.1 uncultured Clostridia bacterium | reverse complement strand
TCCTGCACCATTTTCCCCTATAATCCCATAAATTGTTCCAGGCTTTACATGAATAGATACATCATCTAATACTTTGTGTGTGCCAAAGCTCTTGCTTACATGATTAATATGAATCATATTATTCCTCCCTCAATAAGTCCTCATAAATCTGACTGACTTCTTCTAATACATCCTCTTTACTAAGTCCCATATAATGTAGTGCTAAGCAGCTACTCTTTAGTTCTTTGCGAATACTTTTGAGCTGACTTTCATTAATGGCCTTCTTAGGCAGTTGTGCAATGAAAGTTCCTTTTCCTCTAATCGTTTCAATAATCTGCTGTCTTTCTAGTTCGTTATACGCTTTCATTACTGTATTGGCATTGATTGTCAACATACTTGCTAATTGTCTTACAGATGGTACTTGATCTCCTGGTTTTAAAGTACCCTTAATCACTTGTTCTTTAATATGATCAATAATCTGTTCATATAAAGCACGTGGGTCTCTTGGGTCAATGTTAAACATTCTTTCACCTCCTTAACGTCCCTATACTTTACCTCTGCGCTGTAATATCTCTTATGCATTAAGAGCTGTATAAGGTGTACTACATCACCTAGTACACACTATACACTTATTTTTACCAAATTGTCAATATATTTTAATTATTATTTTTTTATAATCTATTCTCGTTTTAAAAACAAAAAAGAGGTTGTCGCAAAATTACTATTAATCTTGCGACAACCTTTTCTTATTCTTCTTCTGCCTTTTTAGTAAGGACTACACGATGAATAATGATTTGATTTTCACCTGCCCAATATGTACTACTATCTTTATCATAGCCCATTTGGATTTTAAATGTTAAGTCTGAACCTACCTCTTTATTAACAGTAAATTCATAGGTATATTGATTATCACCTTCTTTTAATGTTACAAGAGGTGAATAATCTCCTGCATATTCAGCATAACTGTCATCTTGGAATGAAACACGTAAGCTAGATGTTGTTGTGGCATTGGCATCAAGTGCTAAACGATAAGTTTTGCCTTGTTCTAATTTTACATTAGCTTGTTCAAATGAGATTTGCCATGGTTCTTCACCAGCTGCTTTAATATCTACTTTTGCTCCTTGGTCATAGTTAAATTCTGCCATAGCTGATCCTGCACTGAAGACATTCCAGTTTTTATTGCCATTTTTGAAGTCTCCATTAATTAAAAGATTTTCAGTTTTTTCTTCTTCCTGATTATCCTCCCCACTACTGACTTCTGTCATATAAAGATCATCTAAGTAAATTGTAGTAGGTACTGCACCTTCTTGTGCACCTGCTTCTAATGCAAATTTAACATTTTCATCTGTTTTATCATTCATTGTGAACTTAAATGTATAT
>CALGWE010000789.1:0-1073 GCA_937935915.1 uncultured Clostridia bacterium | reverse complement strand
CCGTCACAGCCACATCATCACAGGTCTTCCAGATGCTTATGGTCGTGGACGTATCGTTGGTGATTATCGTCGTGTTGCTTTATACGGTGTTGACTTCTTAATTGAAGAAAAACTTGCAGATAAAGAACAATTAGACGTATCTCCTATGACAGAAGACATTGTACGTCGTCGTGAAGAAATTGCAGAACAAGTTATTGCTCTTCAAGATCTCAAAAAAATGGCTGAAAAATATGGTTTCGATATCTCTAAACCAGCTTCAGATATCAAAGAAGCTATCCAATGGTTATACTTCGGTTACCTTGGTGCTGTAAAACAACAAGATGGTGCTGCTATGTCAATCGGACGTAACACAACATTCCTTGATATCTATGCTGAAAGAGACCTTAAAGCTGGTAAATACACAGAAGAACAAATCCAAGAATTCATTGATCATTTCGTAATGAAACTTCGTATGGTTCGTTTCCTTCGTATCCCAGAATACAATGAATTATTCTCTGGCGACCCTGCTTGGGTATCTGAAGCTATCGGTGGTTTAGGTATCGATGGACGTCACATGGTAACAAAAACTTCTTACCGTGTACTTCACACATTAATCAACCTTGGACCATCTCCAGAACCAAACTTAACAATTCTTTGGTCTCCAAGACTTCCACAAAACTTCAAAAAATACTGTGCTGATATCTCTATCAAAACATCATCTATCCAATACGAAAATGATGATTTAATGAGATTACACTACGGTGATGATTACACAGTAGCATGTTGTGTATCTGCTATGAAAGTCGGAAAAGAAATGCAATTCTTCGGAGCTCGTGCTAACCTTGCTAAAACATTACTTTATGCTATCAACGGTGGTCGTGATGAAATGACAGGTGAACAAGTTGGTCCTAAATACCAACCAATCACATCTGAATACCTTGACTTCGACGAAGTTATGGATAAATTCAACGATATGATGGATTGGCTTGCAAAAGTATACGTTGATACATTAAACGTAATCCACTACATGCATGATAAGTACTCTTATGAAGCATTAGAAATGGCTTTACATGATAGAGATGTATTCAGAACTA
>CALGWE010000788.1:0-1060 GCA_937935915.1 uncultured Clostridia bacterium | reverse complement strand
ATCATATTATTTTTGCTGAGCGTGTATGTGCAGTGTTGAATACGACAACGGGTGTATCTAATTGGAGACTTAACATTAGTGACACACAGTTTCTATTAAATGATGCCAATACAGTATATGAATTTCATTGTTATGACCCATATAGTTTCACACATCAAGATTTAGATTGGGCTGGGACACAAGGCGTTACAGCGACTTACCCATCTAATGAAATTGTAGCAAGTATAATGGAGAATCCTTGGGTAGGATGTAAAGAAGCAGATGAAGTAGAACAATTAGCAGATGGCTGGGTAGCTTATGAATCAGAACCTGTTTATCTTACAGATGAATATAATATGGGGTGTATAACACTGCGTGCAGCTGATACAGGAGTAGGTGGAACGGTTTTATTTGATGATGTGGTGCTAGAAGAATACAAAGAGGGTAGACTTATAAATACACTAAATGATATGAAGTTTGATAGTTCAGCTGGTGCATTTTATTTATGGTCAGCTGACGGAAGTGGTGTAACGTACTACGATAATGAAAATGGGTATGGAGGAGGTGGCTGTATAGCCATTGCAGATACAACTTCTGATGCTAACATAACTGGTTATCAATTTGCCTTAAAAGAGGGCTGTGAATATCGCATTAGAGCAAAGATGAAGCAACTTAATACTGAATGTGAAGCGATGCCGCGCATTGACTTTTCGTTAACTAAAAAATTGATGACGCTTAATGAAGAATATTTAGAAGAAGATATGAAACAATTTATGGCATTTGGTATTAAAAATAATGTCCCTTTATATCTTGGAGAATTTGGCGCAGCAATTAATGCATTTAAGGATGATAGAGGTGGTGAAAGATGGGTAGAGGATATGCTGGAGATTTGTCTGAAATATCAAATCCATTTTTCTTACCATGCCTATCATGAAAGTACATTTGGATTGTATATGAACATGCCATATAGCTTACCTGCCCAAAAAAATGAGAAGTTAGAAGCAGTGTTTAAGAAGATGCTCTTAGATGAAACACCTGAAGAACCAATAGAACCATCACCAGGTCAAGGAGAGAGCGTTGG
>CALGWE010000787.1:0-1048 GCA_937935915.1 uncultured Clostridia bacterium | reverse complement strand
TTTTTCACTTAAGCTTGCCCCATAATACATCGTCATATCTGGATACGTACATGCATTAAGTGCTGTACAAACAGACCCTTTCTCAAGTGCCATAAAAGTCTCATTTAATGCATATTTCTTGGAAGCACAACATACAGTATGCTCCACAATATGTGGTATTCCTTTATTATTTTCCACTGGGGTACGAAATGCCACACAAAATACTTTATGTGGGTCTTTATTACTAACATTAATAATAGTTGCCCCAGTTCTTTCATGCCTTAAAACACGCCCTATACCTTCTACTTCTTCAATATATTCTTCTTGAAGGAGTTTAAAGCCCTTATATTGCTGTACTGATTGTAAATGCCAAATCCCTTCTACTTAATCTTTTATTTTATATTTTAATATTATTTTTCATTCATTATTTCAAATTGTAACCAAACAGGTGCTGCTGAACCATTTGGCAACATATAACTTAGTGTACGTACTTCTCCTGCATGCAGCTTGCCTAAATCAACAGGTTCTTTATGATATTTAAAATAATGTGTACGTTCAATGGGTATAATTTGACCATCTTCCCATTTTATCACACCCTTAAATACACCTGCCCGTGGTACGATTTGTACTTTAGTCGCTGCTTCTGCATGAATTGTAACATGATACATTATACCATAATTTCCTCTGTTCATGGTAATTTCCTGTGTAATTCCATCTTTTCCTACTGCCCAGTCTTCTTCATCTTCTAGGCATATATAATACTTGCCAAAACTAGGTAGATGTAGTGCATAACTTTCTTCTAAGCAGTAAAAGGTACCTCTAGGGTGTCTGTCCCTTTCCAGATAAGTAAGCCCTCCAATTTTCTCAAGTGCTGTGTTACACTCAACTGCTGCTATAATAATTTCCGTTCTTCCACTTGTTTCAAAGTCTATAATACCCGTTAAAAGTAAATGAGGTTGCCATGCTTCTAGCTGACTTATAAATAGTACCTTTTCCTCATATGGCTTTAAGCACATGCTATTAGACTTACTTTCTTTAAAGTAATGTTCTAATAAAGTTTGTCCTGCAT
>CALGWE010000786.1:0-3240 GCA_937935915.1 uncultured Clostridia bacterium | reverse complement strand
TTAGCCAATATGCTATTTATGCAGCTAAAGAAGCATTAAAAGATGCTGATGTAGATATGGAAAAAGTAGATGCTACAAGAGTGGGAGTCATAATTGGTAGTGGCATAGGGCATTTACAAGGAACATCTGAGGAAACAATTAAATTAAAAGAAAAAGGTGGCAAACGTGTATCCCCATTATATATTCCAATGTGTATAGCTAATATGGCAGCTGGAAATGTAGCAATTCATACAGGTGCAAAAGGCGTATGTACTTCTATTGTTACCGCATGTGCATCTGGGACACATAGTATTGGAGAAGCTTATAGAAATTTAAAACATGGCTATAGTGATATGATTATTGCAGGGGGGAGCGAATCTTGTATTACACAACTTGCAATTGCAGGGTTTAATGCACTTACTGCACTGAGTAAATCAGAAGATCCAATGCGTGCTTCTATTCCATTTGATAAAGAGAGAAATGGATTTATCTTAGGAGAAGGCGCAGGGGTACTTGTATTAGAAACATTAGAAAGTGCTATGGCTAGAGGTGCCAATATTATTGCTGAGGTTGTAGGATATGGTGCAACAGGAGATGCTTATCATATTACATCACCAGCTTTAGATGGAGATGGTGCGGCTAGAGCTATGAGTGAAGCAATTAAAGAAGCAGGTATTACACCAGATCAAGTGGATTATATTAATGCCCATGGTACAAGTACACATTATAATGATTTATGTGAAACCATTGCAATTAAGAGAACATTTGGCGAAGATACAAAAGTTGCAATTAGCTCAACTAAATCTATGACAGGTCATTTATTAGGTGCAGCAGGTGGCATTGAAGCAATTGTTATTGCCAAAGCATTACAAGACGATTATGTACCAGCTACTATTGGCTATAAGGTGCCAGATGAAGAATGTGATCTTGACTATGTACCAAATGAAGGTAGAAGCATGAAAGTTGAATATGCAATGAGTAATTCATTAGGATTTGGTGGTCATAATGGCAGCATCCTTATGAAAAAATGGAGAGGTTAAAATAAATCATTTTTAGGAGGATAAAAATGTTAAGTACAAAAGAAATAATGGAAATACTTCCTCACAGATATCCATTTTTACTTGTAGATCGTGCAGAAATAATGGAAGAAGGTATTGGGGCTAGAGGATATAAAAATTTAACAATGAATGAACAGTTTTTCCAAGGCCATTTTCCAGGAGAGCCAGTTATGCCAGGTGTTTTAATTGTAGAAGCGTTGGCACAAGTAGGAGCTATTGCAATCTTATCTCAAGAAGCTAATAAAGGTAAAATAGCTTACTTTGGTGGCATCAAAGAAGCTAAGTTTAGAAATAAAGTTGTTCCAGGAGATGTATTAGAATTAGAATGTACAATTATAAAACAAAAAGGACCGATAGGTGTAGGTAAAGGTATTGCTACTGTAAATGGCAAAAAAGCTTGTGAGGTAGAATTAACATTTGCAATAGGTTAATCCAAAATAAGAGACGAAAAAGATAATGGAATTTAAACATATATTAGACGATGAATATGGACAGAAGTTAATAAGGTAAGGGGTGTAGTAGAACATGCCAGATAAGATAAAGGGAATTAATAATGCATTAATTTACATGTACAATTATATAGTGGAAGCAGAAAAAGAAGCCTTAGAGGAAAGCCCTTACAATGAATTAACATTTACAGAAATACATGTTATTGAAGCAGTAGGACTAGAATCTAAAACAATGACAGAAGTAGCTAATAAGTTAAAGATTACGATGGGTAGCTTAACAACTAGTGTAAATCGTATTGTGCAAAAGGGATATATTGAAAGAAAGTTTGATAAAACTGATAGAAGAAGGATATTTATAAATTTAACACCAAAGGGAGTAGAAGTTTATAAGTTTCATGAAAACTTTCATGAGAGTATAATTAGTGAAATTACCAAGGCATTAGAGGAAATAAATCCTGAATTGCTAAATGTAGAATTACAAAAGCTTGTGGATGTATTTCAGAGAGAAGAATAAACAGAGAGTAAAAGGGATAAGCATATGCTTATCCCTTTTTTTAATAGTTTGAAAGTAATTTAACTAATCGTACGCCATGAGCAGGCACATCAAGTGAGAAGCTACCTTGAACTTCCTTTAAAGTATCATGTGACCATAAATCATAAAGAATATATGTACTAGATAAATTGAGATTTGTATTAATTATAAAGTCTTCAGAAGTTATGTTAAAAATAGCTAAATAGCGAGAACCATCACTAGCTTGTGTAGTCCAAGTGATATGTTCATCTGTATGAGAGAGCTCATAGGCTGCATGAGAATGTTTTAATAAAGAGAAAACATCTGCATTTGTAAGTAAAGATTGTACATCTTCTGAGAGCTCTTTGAAATTACCATCTAATATAATAGGTGATCTAAAAATAGCACATAAACTTAGGAGGCTCATAATCTCATTTTTATTAAGGTGCTTATCTAGTTCACTTGCGATAAATGGAAGCATAGGCCAGTTATCAGGTCCTACAGTAGGATTCCAAATCTTACAGAGTTTAAAGGCTTTAAGAATATCAGGCCAACCATTAAGAAAGGTATCACTAATAGGCCACATGTTGGCATATTGGGTAATATAATCTAATTCTTGATAAGGCATAATAGGTGAAGCCATATAAAGGAGTATTTGGCGATCACAACTTTTGAGTGCCTCCTGTATATCAGGTAAGTCTTTATAATCAAATTCTGTCATATCAATATAGATTAAATCAACACCCCAGCTTGCATAAAGCTTGAAAAGATAGATATAGTAATTAATGGCACCGAATTTATTAAAGTCAATAACATATTTATCACCTTTGGCAGTTGCAATATCACTAATATAAGTTTTGCCATCTGGTAAAAGTACATTTTTAATGACGCTACTACCTGGAATATAAGGAGAAATCTGTAGTCCGAACTTAAGGTTAAGATTGTGAAGGTGTTCACCTAATGGTTTAAAGCCTAAGTCCTCAGTAGCAGAAATAAACTGTTCTGAAGTAGGAACATAAAAACCATGTGAATTACTTTGGGCACCAGCGTACCAGCTATCATCTATAATAATATATTCATATCCAAATGCTGTAAGGTATTCGGAAATATAATTTGCAGTAGTGAGTAAACTTGTTTCAGTAATGGGTTCTTGACTGAATCCACTATACCACCCCATAGGTGGGGCCTTTTCAAATCTAGTCATCATTAAAAACCTCCCTAATTTCTATTTCTTAAGAATAAA
>CALGWE010000785.1:0-1783 GCA_937935915.1 uncultured Clostridia bacterium | reverse complement strand
CATAGGTTACAGAATAGTTGTCTTTATCAATAATTAAGTTATCAAGTACAATACGATTTTTAGTTTCTACTGTTTCTACTGGCATAATATTTCTTCTAAGTACAGCCTTTACCCTTGCCATTAACTCTTTAGGGTCAAAAGGTTTTACAATATAATCATCTGCACCGAGTTCTAGTCCTAATACTTTATCAAATACTTCACCTTTTGCTGTCAGCATAATAATTGGTGTGCGACTTTTCTTTCTAATTTCTTTACATACATCATAACCATCTAGTCCTGGAAGCATAATGTCTAAAAGAACCAAGTCTGGTCCATATTCTTCAAATGCTGTAAGCGCCGCACGTCCATTATGAACCTCCTGTGTTTGGTATCCTTCCTTATTTAAATATAAGGAAATAAGTTCGGAAATATTTGTGTCATCATCTATTATAAGTATCTTAAGCATGTCTCTTCCTCTCTTCTTTCTACTTCTTGATTCTTCTGTTAGGCAATATATCTTTTTACATTTATGACTATGAACGGTATGTGTTGATTCTATTTAATAGTAACTACAGTTACACCCATTTCACCTTCACCGAATGTCCCTGGGCGATGGGCTGCTACATGTGGATGACGACGTAACATTTGTGTAATTCCTGCACGAAGTGCGCCTGTTCCTTTACCATGTATAATTGTAACTTGTTTTAAACCTGATAAATAGGCATCATCTAAATATTTATCTACAATTGGATTAGCTTCATCTACCATCATACCACGTACATCAACTTCTGTAGAAATTGTAGCTGTTTTACTTATGCCATAGCTTATTCCACTTGCTGAAGATTTGCCACGCACCTTTTTCTTTGGTGTTTCTTTGACTTCATTTTCTTCAACACGTATTAAATCACTTAAATTCACTTTCATTGGCATAATCCCCATACGTACTTCTACTTTACCATTACTGTCCACGGCCTTTGTCACAATACCTTTTTGCATAAGTGAAGCTACCATTACTTCTTCACCTACTTCCACACTTGTGAGTTTTTTAGGTGCATTTTTATGGCTTCCAGTAATTTTACTGATACGTTTCTTTTGTCCTTCTACAGTAGAAGTCATTTTTTGTTTTGCATTTTGAAGGCTACGTTCGTCAATCATTACTTTTGCCTCTCTTGCTGCTGCACGTACCTCTTTAAGTGTTTGATCTGCTTCTAATTCAGCTGCTTTAAGTAATTCTTTTGCCTTTGTTTCTGCACGTTCTAAAATTTTCTTCTTCGCCTTGTCAATTTTCTTACGTTCGTTTTGAATTTCTTCTTTTAAACGTTCTGCTTCTGCACGATATGCTTTAGCACGTTCACTTTCAATTTCAGCCATACGCTTACTTTGTTCAAGATCTACTAAAATATCTTCCATTTTAACGTTTTCTTTTTGAAGGAATTCTTTTGCATCATCAATAAGATGTTTTGGAAGACCTAATTTAGTTGAAATAGCAAAGGCATTACTTTTACCTGGGACCCCAATTAATAAACGATAAGTTGGGCTTAATGTCTCTACATTAAACTCTGCACTTGCATTTTCTACACCCTCTGTAGATAAAGCATAAAGTTTTAATTCACTATAGTGGGTTGTTGCTACTGTGCGAATTTGTTGTTTTCTAAGATGCTCTAAGATTGACATTGCAAGAGCTGCCCCTTCAATAGGGTCTGTTCCTGAACCAACTTCATCAAGTAGTACAAGTGAATTCAGACTCATATCATTTAAAATTTCTACAATATTTGTCATATGTGATGAGAATGTACTTAAGCTT
>CALGWE010000784.1:0-4780 GCA_937935915.1 uncultured Clostridia bacterium | reverse complement strand
AAACTTCCTTGGCTATTAACTCACTATAAATAACTAGAGGCTTATGGGCTGCTTTAGCCCAATTCGTAAGTTTTTCTATAGCCAGAATATAATCAGTGGCCTTTAAAACATCACTCCCATAGACACTCACCCAATAGGTTTCTTTTAAACTACGTTTCTTATTAATAACTTCTATCTTTTTAGTAGCCATATTATAAAAGGCATCTACACGTTTACTTTGTTGTTTAGTCCCGAGCGTAGCAAATAACATACTTTGATTTTGAAATATTTCAAGTGCTGGCAGTTGTTTTTGGGAGGCTATATCCATTTCAAAATCCATCTCCACATATCTTTCCTTATTTTGCACCAAAGGTAATCTAGCTGCTTCTATTTCTTGTATACTAAAAGTTTTTTCCTTATCATAATACGCAATAATAACTTTCATGCGCCGCCCCCTATATGTTCGCTATACTTGTTCTTAAATCTAACCTTCCAAATCCTTCTATACTATTAGGGTAAACAACACCTTGCTGCCTTGTGGCACCTCTTATTAAAATACCTCTTGCAATACGCGTATTCATTTGTTCTAAATTGCCTCTTAAAACAGCCCATTGCATCAAAATAGCTGCTGCTGAGGCGGTCACTGCTGCTGCTGTGCTGGTTCCTACATATGTTGTTGTTCCTCCGGTTAAATTAGGACCTGTAACATTTACACCTGGTGCCAAAATATCTGGACATATAATCCCTGCCGTTGTAGGCCCTCTACCTGAACCAATATATACACTACCATCTACGTAATCATAGGCTCCTACAGTCAATGTTGTTTGAGACGTTGCTGGAATTTGAACGGTTGTATTAGGTGCTGCTCTTAAAAAACGTGTATTTTCTTTAACAAATCCTCTTTGTGGCAGCCATATATGAAAATTTCCATTTACAACATCTTCCCCATATACACTAATGGTCCATAAGCCTGGTGTAGGCGTTTTTAACCTAATTTCTATTCTTTCGCCACCTGTTTCTGGGTCTGGGTAGAAATACGTGACTGTTAAAATAGTTTGCTCCAAATTAAAGCGATAAGTTTGAGGCTGGTCTGGTAAAATAGGTATCCTTGGAATCACCTGACCTAGTGGGCTTCTTAAAGAAACTGTCAATTTATCTGGTACTGTTGCCCATAAAAAAGCTGAAAGCCCCGTACTATCATCTGCAACATTTATTTCTAATTCATTAGTTTGCCCTTCTATTACAGTGCCTTCATAGTGATGTCCTAAATTACTTTCATTACCTACCCCAATTGAAAGAATGATATTTTGTACAAAGCTTAAAAGTTCTAAGTAACGTTCTAAAATAACAGTCCCATTATGTGCCCCATTATTACTGCCTATCCCAACACATATCACTAATGGTTTTCCTCTTCGCACAGATTCTTCAATCAAAAAACCTATGCCAGCAATAATATCATTTTCTGCAAAAGCTACTACACCTGGTTCTGCCAAATAATATTCCCGCAAATACTCTGGTGCTGATCTTAACTTCACCATAATAATATCTGCATCAGGCGCTCCCCCTACATATCCCCCTACAGTGGTCTGGTCATTTCCTGCTGCCACCCCTGCTATATACGTGCCATGACCATCTTCATCTCTTGAAGGTACTACCGTATAAGGATTTGCTGCTTGTAATGCATTATTAATATTCTCTTGCGTATAGTAAGTCCCATAATCATAATTAGGTGGTGGTGTATCTCCTTGTATAGATTGATCCCAAATGGCTAAAATACGCGTTGTATTATCTGCATTTTTAAACACATTATTGGTGTACTGAATACCTGTATCTACAAATCCAATAATCACACCCTGCCCTCTAATTTCCCCTAAAGCAGCCGTATGAAATACAGAAATATTAGAAGCCTCTAAAGCCTGTGTTGCATTTAAGCCATATAACCTTGGACGGCTTATAAATTTAATACGTCTTTGAAACGTTTCAAATTCACTTTCAGCACCCACTGGTACAGTAACTGTATACACATCGCCACTAATCTCATTAATAGTTAAATTCGGAAATTGATTTCTAATTTCTTCTAGAGAAATTCCTCGTCCAATTTGATAATTACTCAGCAAATAGATTTGTGCCTCATTTTGCCTCATTTGGTTTGCTCCTTTACAAAATAAAATGCTCAAAATCTTCATTTTAGACTTTGAGCATTTGTAAGCTATTATTATGTTTATGCAAACTTTTTTAAAATATTATTGTTTATGCTTTCCCATATTTGGCAATGATACCATCAATTAAGCGACTAGCTTCTGACTTACTTAACTGATTAATGTCTTTTTCTAAAGTCACTTGATGACGCTGGCATAAACTTCCTAAATATGATTTTTGTCTCTTTGTAAGTGGTACATGTTTTGGAATTTCCCACTTTAAAGCCTCTGGCTTAAATAATCTTGGTTCTTTATCTTTAAAATCTTTTTCTAAATGTTTGTAAAGTTCATAGGTTGCATACGCATCATCATATGCACGATGGGCATTTTCTAATGAAATGCCATAGTATACACATAAATCACCAAGCTTACGACTTGGCAGCTCTTGTAACATTTTTCTTGAGATAATTAAAGTATCTACACATTTTTTGTTAAATGGTAAATTAAGTAAAGTTGCCTTAGCCTTCAGCATACGATAATCAAATAGGTTAATATTGTGCCCAATTAAAGGGACATCTTTACAAAAATTAATAAACTGTGGCATTACAATTTCGATTGGTGGTGCATCTGCCACCATTTCATTTGTAATACCTGTAATGCCAATAATATATTCTGAAATTTCTTCATTTGGACGTACAAGCTGATTAAAACTATCTTTTACTTTACCATTTTCCACATAAACAGCACCTATTTCTATAATTTCATTATTTACAGGGTGTCCACCTGTGGTTTCAATATCCACTACAACATAAGCTTCCATTATTCTTCTCCTGCATCATTTATTTCTATTTTACAACACCTTCTCCATATTGCAAACTTATTATTTATATTTTTTGCAATTTAGTATTGACAAAATACTCTTAAAATACTTGCTTGCAAATAAAGCTTGTACCATTTAGTATATATTTGTTGCACCTTATCAGCATACAATATCTGTGCAATATTTTTTATTTATGCGCATATATTGTATAGTATATACTAGGCGACGCATATAAAGGGGGATGTATCATGAATTATTCTGTGATTAAACGTGATGGGCGTAAAGTACCTTTTGACTTAACCAAAATCATCAATGCCATTACACGTTCTGCTAAAAATCTTAACTTATCCATTAATCCAGTCATTATAGCAGAAGAAGTCAACTCACGTCTACATGATCACTACAGCTGTGAAATGACAGTTGAACAAATTCAAGACACCATTGAAGAAACGCTCGTGCGTCTTGATCTTATAGCACTTAAAAATTCCTATTCAAATTATCGTAAAGAGCGTACACGCATTCGTGATTTAAAATCTGAACTCATGGATACTGTACACAATATCGGCATTGAAACAGACCGTGATAATGCCAATGTGGGTAATAACTTTTCTTCTAAATTATTACGTATTGCCAGTGAAACGAATAAATGGCACAATCTTTCAAAAATGCCTAAAGCCCTTGCAAAACTTCATGAACAAGGTGACTTATATTACCATGATTTGGATAGTTACAATCTTACGATAAACTGTTTACATATAGATACTGGTAAAATGTTTGAAAAAGGTTTTAATACAGGTTATGGTACAATTCGCAAGCCAAAACGTATTGAATCTGCGGCAGAGCTTAGTTGCATTTTGCTTCAATCTTCACAAAATGATATGTTTGGCGGTCAATCACATGTTAACTTCGATAACGATATGGCTCCTTATGTAGAAGCAACTCGTCAAGAAATCATTAAAGATTATCATGATTTAAAAGCCATTAAGGGAGAGGACGAATTTAAGGACTTTATAGAAGCTAAATTGCTTTTACGTGTCCATCAAGCAATGCAAGGAATTGTTTATAATCTTAACACCATGCATTCAAGAGCCGGATCTCAAGTGCCTTTTAGTAGTTTAAATATTGGTTTACCAGATTCAAAAGATGCAGCCCTTGTCTGTCAAGTATTCTTAGAAGAATATGAAAAAGGATTAGGTAAACATGAACAACCTATTTTCCCAAATATTATTTTTAGATTAAAAAAAGGTGTCAACCGAAAACCAGAAGACCCTTATTATTATTTATATCAAATTGCATGCCGCGTCGCAGCTTCTCGTATGAATCCTACATTTATGAATATCGATGCAGACTTTAATTTAAGTTATTATAAACGTGGCATTTTACCTGCTACAATGGGATGCCGTACCTATATTTGTTCCAATATCAATGGTCCTGAAGGACCTGCCAGACGCGGGAACAATGCACCTACTACGATTAACTTACCACGTCTTGGCATTGAAGCACACGGTGATTTAGATACATTTTGGAGTTTATTAGATGAACGCTTAAATGATGCAAAAACTTCTCTTTTACATCGTTATTCTATTTTACAACATCTTAAACTTAAAGATTTACCTTTTGTAGCTGGCGAAGGGCTTATGCTTGGCTCTGAAGGATTAGGACCTAATGATAGTATTGATCCAATTCTTAAAAATGGCTCTTGGGCAATTGGCTTTATTGGCCTAGCTGAAACACTTGTTGCCCTTACAGGTAAACATCATGGTGAATCTGAAGCTTCTCGTCATTTAGGTTATGATATTATTCAGCACATTCGTGATTTTACAGATAAAGTCACAGAAGAAAC
>CALGWE010000783.1:0-2954 GCA_937935915.1 uncultured Clostridia bacterium | reverse complement strand
GAGTATCAAGCACTTTATCAAAAGCCTTTCTTCACCCTCTCACGGTGAAATCATGGGTTCGATTCCCGTATGGGTCATATATTGATAGTCAAGGAGTCTAGCACTTAGGTGTTGGGCTCTTTTGCTACTTGAAAAAGTGGTAACTGCAAATTTTGTTTCCGGAGATAGCAATTTAATACATAGAAAGTAAAATGTATATCATAAATTTATGGTATAATATTCAAAAACATAGTCAAAGCTAGAAAGAAATGCTAGAGGTAAGGATATGAGAAAAGTAAAGCCACTAAATGATTTCATATTTAAAAAATTGTTTGGTGAAAAGGGAAATGAAGATATTTTACTATCTTTTTTAAATGCAGTTTTAAAGAGAACATGTGTAGAACCTATTGAGGAAGTAAGCATTATAGAAAATAAAGAACTGACAAAGGAACTCATTGAAGATAAGACTGGTATTATTGATGTAAGAGCTAGAACAGCTAAAGGTGAAGAAATCGATATTGAAGTACAACTTACTAATCAAGGAAATATGGAAAAACGAACAATCTTTTATTTAAGTAAGTTATATATTAGCGGGATTAAGCAAGGTGAAGACTATGCTAAATTGCCACGTGTCATTACGATTAACTTGTTAGACTTTGAAGTTTTAGGTACGAAGGGATACCATTCTTCATTTCATTTTTGGGAAGATGAAGAGAAAGATTATATGTTGACAGACGTAGCAGAAATTCATTTCTTAGAGTATCCTAAGTTTAGAAGACTTACTGAAAAGAATTTTAAGGATAATGCAATAGAGAGATGGTTAGCCTTTTTAGAAAAAGATATCTCAGAGGAGACTTTGAAGGAGTTGGTACAGATGGAGCCAGCAATACAAAAAGCAGAGAGTAAACTTGAGCACTTAAGTAGTGATGAAGAAACAATGAGTATTTATTATGCAAGAGAAAAATCTTTACATGACCAAGCTAATATGATTAATACTGCGGAACAACGCGGGAGAAGTCAGCGAAATATAGAGATAGCCAAGAAGATGTTATTAGCAGGAATGGATTTAGAAATGATTAGAAGTATTACAGAACTAAGTATAAGTGAGATACAAGCATTAAAAGATAGTGATGTATAGGATGCTTTAATTACTCTAACTGCAAATTTTACTGCAAATAAATTTAAATAAACACCCATGATTCAAAGTAAAAGATGAAAAAGAAGAAATAAAGTAAGCTACTCTTAAACACTTGAGAATCTTAGATTTCCATTGATTATCAAGCACTTTGTCACAAATTCTTTTTCACTCTCTCACGGTGAAATCATGGGTTCGATTCCCGTATGGGTCATGACATGAGCGACAAGGAGTCCGGCTAGAATTAGCTGGGCTCTTTTTGCTTTAACTGCAAAGTTTAGTTTTATAAAGTAAGCTTATAAATGAATGTTATTAAAAAATACTAATATGAATGGGAGTGAAACAATGAACGCTGAAGAAATATTAAAAAGCCATGTAAAGGACATAGATATAATAGAACATAGTAGACGAGTATTGAACATATGTAATCAATTTATAGATAGTGAAAAAGATTTAGGTAAATTTATAGACATTGATATATTAAGAGATTCAGCTATATTACATGATATTGCTAAGTGCGATGAAAATAAGGATAAGAAGAATCATAATAAAATAGTAAGAGATATTATAGAAAATAATAAGGAGTGGTCAGAAGCATTACCTAATAGGGAGGAGATATACGAAATTATAAAGGCTCATAAGGGAAAATTTAAACCAGATGAAGAGATCGCCATAGAGGCTGCTATTTTAAGACTAGCAGATAAGCTTGATAAATTTAAAAAAAATAAAAATAGAAATAAAGCAAGTGAAAAATGCAAGGATTCAATGGAAAAAATAGAAGAATACTTTGAATCAGCTAGTGATAGCAATTCAACAGCTATTAAACTCATAAAAAAAGCTTATAACAAGCTATATAATGCATATAATAAAGAGTTTATAGAGTAAGCGTATTCAGATAAAAAAGTAAAAGGTTAGACTATAAGGATGTCAGGCATGTAAATTTGCCTGATATCTTTTTGCATACTTTAGTTATAAAAAACAAATAGTATCAATAGTGATGATTGAAATGCCCCCAATAAGTTAGAGTTAAAAAGCTAACTTATTGGGGGCATTTCATTTAGTGCAATAGCCTATTTATTAAAGTTTACTATTAGAAGAAGAATAATTTTAGTAAACCGAGTACTACTGATAATGCTACAATGATTTTGGCTAAAGTAGCATTATTAGGTTTTGTATGTTTGATAACAATCCCTACGATTGCTAAGAAGCCAAAGCACCAAGAAATAACTTGTTGGATAATGTAGTTACTTGGATAGCTTTGTGCTGAGATAACGGCGATTCCCATACCTAAAAGTGCTACGAAGTAAAAGAGTACTTTTTGTACTGTCTCGTTTTTGCTTAAGAATAAAAAGGCAATGCCGAGCCCTGATATTATTGTAAGGGCTACAAATATAATTAATAATTCTGCCATAATGTCCTCCTAAAATGAATGATTAATATAGCTTTATTATAATAGGGAGTTCTGTAAAATTTACCTAGGTAATTCTGAAGAATTCTGAAGGCTATATGTGTAAATTGATTGTGATACTAAAATCCGTATTTGATATGGAGGACTTTACCGAGCCATTATAGCGTTTAGCTAATTGTTCAATGCTTTGAATGCCAATGCCAAAGCTTTCTACCTTGTTGCTTGGGTGTTTTGTTTGATTACTTTGAAGTAGCGTGAGCATATCTTGCTGTAGACTTAGCTTAAATATGATTTTTTCTGCTGGATTGGCGTATTTAATAATATTGGAGGTAAGGTTATCAAATATACGCACCAGATCTTGAGGGGCTAAGCTTGTCTTAAAATCTGGCAAATCTTCAAGATGAATGACTACGCTAAAGCCTTCATTTTCTA
>CALGWE010000782.1:0-1700 GCA_937935915.1 uncultured Clostridia bacterium | reverse complement strand
TGTTGTAGAAGGAGACCATATTGTGGTGGAATTTGCAACGGCTGGTCAAGATGGCACAGCTCAAGTAGGTAATTATGTAGAAAGTCCATATAGGGTGACAGTTAATGGTAGAGAATATATGTTACCACTTGCACGCTTAAATGAAGAAATCGTAGATTATGATGTAGTCATTGAAGAAGGTATGACATTAGAGCTTCTAGAGATTAAAACGCTAGATGAATTATTAAAAGCCTTAAATTATACTGAAGAGAATCAAGTTGTAACAGTGAATTTAGAAGTTGTACCTGAAGACTATAAATTAATGGAAGAAGATGTGATTTTAATTGATAAAATTGAAGAAGCAATCTCAGAGGACATGATGATTGAAGATATTCATGAAATAACTGAGGAAAGCATTAATTTAGAGAGGAATATGCCTGTACAAGAAAATAGTTTAGAAGAAGATAGTGAGGGCGAAAACGAGAGCATATTAGATGCTACTCAAGAGGAAACCTCACTAAAATCTCAAACACAAAATCTATATATTATGGCAAATGGACAAATGGTACAGTTGCCGGCACAGGAATCAACCTATATTTTCGCGAATATATTTGATTTTATAGATTTTGATTTAACCAAACCACAAGGTACAGTGCAGCTTGTGCGTAATGGCATGCCAGCTACACTGGTTGATGTATTACAAAATGGTGATACATTAGAAATCTATTGGAAAAAGTAACAGGAGGATGGACATATGAAAGGGATTATTACAGTAGTTGGAAAAGACAAAGTAGGGATTATTGGCAAGGTATGTACATTATTAAGTGAACAAGAAATTAACATTTTAGATATTTCACAAACAATCGTACAAGGTTACTTCAATATGATGATGATTGTAGACCTTACAAATGCTAAACAAAGCTTTGCACAAGTTGCAGATGATTTAGAGAAACTTGGAACAGAAATTGGTGTCAGCATTAAATTACAAAATGAAGAAATTTTTGATAGTATGCACCGTATTTAAGAGAAAAAATTTATATGGCTAGATCTTTATATGATAAAAGCAGTAAATGGGTTGGGGCAAGAGAAGGTGTTTTTAGCATAGAAAGGAATATAATATGATTTCAAAATAGGAAGTACAAGAAACTAATAAAATGATTCAAGAATCAAATCTAGACATTCGTACAATTACTATGGGGATTAACCTTATGGATTGTATTAGCGACGACATGGATAAACTCTGTAATAATGTCTATGAAAAAATTACAAGACAAGCTGAAAATCTTGTTGTAACAGGTGAACAAATTTCAAAAAAATATGGGATTCCTATTGTAAATAAACGTATTTCAGTCACACCAATTGCTTTAATTGGTGGCGCAACAAAAGCAAATTCTTATGTACCAATTGCAAAGGCATTAGACCGCGCTGCAAAAACTGTAGGCGTTAATTTTATTGGTGGCTTTTCAGCCCTCGTGCATAAAGGGTGTTCAAATGCAGATACTGTGCTTATAGAATCTATTCCAGAAGCATTAGATGTAACAGACTTTGTATGTTCTTCTGTGAATGTAGGCAGTACACGTACAGGGATTAATATGGATGCAGTAGGACGTCTTGGTGAAATTATTAAATTAACTGCAGAGCGTACAAAAGACCGTGGAAGCATTGGTTGTGCAAAACTCGTAGTATTTTGTAATGCACCAGATGATAACCCATTTATGGCA
>CALGWE010000781.1:0-3674 GCA_937935915.1 uncultured Clostridia bacterium | reverse complement strand
TGATAAAATGTACTCTTTTTAACATGCGATAAATCTTACGTAAAAGTTCTACTACTTGATAATGCCCCTTCTTGTGATACAAGTTCACAATGAGCCTTATTAAAGTATCACGCTTTGTAAAACAAACTGTTAGCAGTATGGCAATATAATTTCTTTTATTATTTCTACTAATCCAAAAGATATTTTTAATATTAGAAAAGATTACTGCAATAATGCAATATACCTTATCTCGCTTAGCGATTCATCTTATCCCTTACATCCTCCATGTCCCCACCACGCGTTCCTACAAAAGGTACATTATATAAAAGTTTTTTAGTATGAGCATACAATCTTTCCATGTAATACATAATAAATAAATTCGTTGTTTTCAAAGTATACCAAGGCGTCCATAATACACTCACCTGTAAAAAATACTGCAGCGCACTTATCACATAAAGGGCTAATGCAATTAGTATGTAATTACGTAAATATGACACAATTTCTTCCTCCAAACTTTATATGTATCACTTTTCCTTGCTTTAAAACCAAGGCATACTCATTTTAACACGTTTTAATATTATTTATAATTTTCAAATTATACTCAAATCATTTGCTATTTCTAGCTACTCCACACTACTTATCTCTAGTAGGTTTTTAGAAACTCTCTCTACACGTCTAAATGAATGTTGTACACTTTCAGTAACCTTTTTCTGACCTTCTATTTGATTAACAATTTGTTGTACTTGTTCTACAGTACTTTGCACAATGCTGTGCATTTCATCTGCCATTTGTAATACTTTCATGCTACATGCTCTTCCTTCTTCGCTGGCTGCAACAACTTTTTCTGCCATTTCTTGTACTTCATTTTGAACAACGCCCACAGATTCTGCCTGCCTACTTACCTCTACAATCTGTGTAATTCCCTTTTCAACATTAGTTGTATTTTTCATATTTGCAATATGTACTTCTTCTAGTAACCCATATATTTTTTGGATTATACCTGTAATAGATTTGCTTGCTTGTTTTGAATCATCTGCTAAATGCCTAATCTCCCTAGCAACTACATTAAAGCCTCGCCCCATTTCCCCTGCATGCGCTGCTTCTATTGAAGCATTTAAAGCTAATAGATTCGTTTGCTCTGTAATATTACTAATCGTTGTTGCAAATTGTTCAATTTCCTTTAGTCCTTGACCTAAACTATCAATAGATTGACTTGTTCTTTCAGCTGAATCTTTGATATTTTTCATGTCTGTTGTTGTTTCTTCCATAATAACAATATATTCTTGCATTTTTTGTGTGGTTTCATGTGAGCCTGCTAACATTTTATTAATCTTCTCACTAATTATTGTTACTGTTTCATCCATTGCTTTCATTGAATCATATACTGAGTCTACATATTTGAAACTATCGTTACATTCTTCCACTGTTAAATTAGCTGAACTGATAACAACTTTATTTACATTCTCTAATTCTTTAATACATGTTTCAAGCTTTTCTACAACATCTCCTAAATCAACTGCTGCACCATTACACTTTTCAATGAGATTAGCAACCTGTTGTGTACTTGCAAATTTCTTTAACATTTTGTGAGAGATATCTGCACATTTGACACAAACAAGTGCCATAGCTATTAACTCTATATAATAGCCTATTAAACTTCCTATATGCGGATGCATGCCACTTTTAAAAAAGATTGATATTGTTAGTAGAATAGCACTAATAATCGAAATGCGTATTGTAAATTTCTTATCATAATAAAAAATGCTAAATACCATTGCTAAGGCATAAGTTATGTATATACCTATTCTTGGATTAGCTCCCATTAAAGCGACTAATCCTTCTATAGATAAAATCGTAGCATATTTTAAAATTCCTACAGGTACTTTACATTTTTCTGCAATAGTTGGGCCTAAAGTAACGATGACTCCAACAATTGTAATTGGTATTAAGTCTTTTGCACTCATATTAAATACACCTAGAACTGCTAATACAATTAAAGTCGGAAATATAATGATTAACCATCTTGCTACTTTTACAGCTGTCTTAGTAACTGTCACATCATTTTGGTAAAAAAATTCTGCTACTGTGTCTACTTCTTTTTTCATTCCTATCTCCCTTCCTTTTTTTAATTAAAGACAATTTCTTATCTTAATACTTAATAAGTTTCATTATATCACAATCCCCATTCTAATATACATAATTTTCTAAATATATATATAATTTATACACAAATTGTTTGTCTAAATTAATTTATTATAAAATAAAAACCTTAAACTTCATTTATAATAAGTTTAAGGCTTTTTAATATTTGACCACTTTATTCTTCTAACATTCATCCTACTATTTGTGCTTTTTCTTCTTTTACTACTGCTTTTGTTTTCCAACTGCCCTTCATATATCTAATTACACATACAACCGCTGTTGTAATCCATGTTGCCCCTGTTGTTACCCAAATTCCCCAGAATCCAAGTACAGGGATTCTCGTGAAAACTTGTGAATAAGCTAAACGACAGACAACTTCTGTAATCCCATTTAACATGGCAAAGCCAGTGTCTCCACAACCATTGAGCACAGCTCTTGGCACATAAATCATCCCAAGACCAAAGTAACAAAGACTTGTAATACGTAATGCTGTCATACCGATTTCTATAACTTCAGGTTCTTTAACAAAGGCTTCTATAATTTGCTTACCAAATAAATAAGCAATTGGAATCATACATATACTAAAGACTAATGCAATAATTACAGCTTGCCTATAGCCCTGTTTCACACGTTCTAACTTCCTTGCCCCCATATTTTGTCCTGAATAAGTGGTAAGTGCCATACCTAATGAACCATAAGGTTGTTGCACAATTTGCTCGATTCTACCTGTAATTGTATAGGCTGCCATAACCGTTTCTCCATATTGATTGACAATCCCTTGTAAGGCCATACACGAAATAGCAATCATAGAGTTTTGTAAGGCTACTGGTATGCCTAGTTTAATCGAACTTATAATAAGTGGCATTCTAGGTTTCATTTGCTGCCTGCTTAAACGAAAATAAGGCATACGTACATAAGCATAAATTACACTTGTAATAGCTGCTATGGATTGGGCAATAACAGTGGCAAAGGCTACGCCAAATACGCCCCATCCTAATGTTAATACAAAAACTAAGTCTAATATGACATTTACGATACTAGATAAAATCAAAAAATAAAGGGGGGTCTTGGAATCCCCTAATGCTCTCATAATACAAGTGACTCCATTATATACTGCAATTGGAATCATGCCAATACAAGTCATTCTCATATAAATAATTGCATCCCCAATAATGCTATCCGGCGTAGCTAATAGTCTTAATAACTGTGGTGAAATCAAAATGCCTAGCAAGCTGACTACTATTGCGGCACTGCCTAATACATAAATTGAATTGCCAATAATTGAACCTACCATATCTTGCTGCTTTGCCCCAAAATATTGTGATACCAAAATGCCGATTCCAATACCTAGCCCTATACTTAATGAAAAGAATAAAAAGTTCATAGAACCACAAGTTCCTACTGCTGCCAAAGCATTTGCACCTACAAATCGCCCCACAATAAGTGAATCTACCATGTTATAGAGCTGCTGAAACAAGTTTCCAATAAGTAGTGGCCATGCAAACCTAAAGATGTGTTTAATAGGACTACCAACTGTCATATCTGTCATATTT